>NZ_JBFUKU010000029.1:0-34091 GCF_056400685.1 Pseudomonas sp. P5_A12
GTCGGCCACCACCGTGAAGTCATCGAACTTTGCTTCAAGCCGAAGGTTGTCGAGAAAGTTGACCTTGATTTCCATTGGGGATTACCAGAATAACGGGCTAGACGAATTGGCCGCCATTATCCGGCTTTTCAGGCGTATGTCTTGCGGGCGTCTTACTATATGTCCACGCCGGCGATGGATGGGTCAGTCGAGGATCAGGTGCGGCAAAAAGCGGCTCGAATCCTTAGTGATCAAACTGTTGTCTTCCCGCACACCAATACCGGCCGCCTGATCGCCAATCACCCAAGAGCCAATCAGCGTGTAGCTGTCGCCAAATTTGGGCAGCGGTGCGAATTCCTGAAGGATAAACGGCGCATCGGTGTAGGGCCCGTCCTCTTTCACGATCAGACCATCGGTGGTTTGCAGCTCGATGTTGGCGCCTTCGCGGGAGAAGAACGGTTTGCGCACCCAACCCTTGGGCACTGCTTTATTCGGCTTGGTATCCAGGTGCGCCGCGAGCAGGTTCGGGTGACCTTTGTTGAACTTCCACAGCAACGGCAGGATGCCCTTGTTGGAGATAATGGATTTCCAGGCTGGTTCGAAAAACTGCGTATCGCTCTGGGCAATCGCGGCGCCAAAGGGCTCGTGGAAGATGAATTCCCAGGCGTGCAGTTTGAACAGGTGCGGGATCCAGCGATCTTCAAGATCGACAAAACGTCCGTCACTGCTCAGGCCGATGTCTTCGATATCGATGTGCCGGGATTCGATGCCGACTTTCTCGGCGACCAGTCGCAGGTAATCGGTGGTGCCTTTGTCTTCGACCGRGTGTTTCATCGAGGCGAAATAGAACGGCTGCTTGAGCTGCAACTGAGCAAAGGCCTGATGCAGCTTGGTGTCGATGCTGTTGAACTGGTCGGCTTGTTTGGGCAACAAACCACGTTCGATGCATTGCTCCAGCCAGCCCCATTGAAACGCAGCGGCTTCATACAGGCTGGTCGGCGTGTCGTAGTTGAGCTCCAGCAACTTGGCCGGCCCGGTGCCGTTGTAGGAGAAATCCATGCGTCCATACAAGTGCGGGTGGCCTTCGAGCCATGACGTGCGAATCATGTCGTAGAACACCGGGGGAATACTCAGGCGCTCCAGCAATTCTTCGTTCTGCACCACCCGGGCCACCAGATCCATGCACATCTCATGGATCTCGGTGGTCGGGTCTTCCAGGTCGTTTTCGATCTRTTTGAGCGTGAACTGGTAATACGCGCTCTCGTCCCAATAGGGTTCGCCGTCGATGGTGTGAAACAGAAAGCCGAGACCTTCGGCGGTTTGCCTCCAGTCATGACGCTCTGCGCATTGAATTTTTTTCATGGCCCGGTTTCCTTAACTGCTCGACCCGCCGCCCCAGCCGCTGCGCGCACTGGCTTTGCTGCCGAAGCCGCCACGCGACGTCGACGAGGCTGCGGAAATCGGCTTGCTGGCCGATTTACTGATAGACGAACTGTACCCGCTGCCGTATTTCGCCTGGTTGGATCGGCTAAACGTTGAACCGTTGGCAATGCGTTGGTTGAGCGTTGAATTGTTGTAGTTACCGCGATTATCGCGGTAGCGGTAGACCGGCTGGGAGTAATAGCTGTTGCGGTTGTTGCTCAGCATGTTGCCGATCAACAGTCCGGTCAGCAGGCTGCTGGTGGAGAAGCCCGAGCCACCGGTGTTGGCTTCCGAGGCGGGGAGTTGTGCCTTGGCGGCGTCCACCTGGGCTTGCGTCACCTGGCCATCGGCTGTGAGCTCGAAGCCGCCGAGTTTGGGGATGAACTTGCCGGCCGAATCCTGCTGGCACCAGTCGGCGACAAAGTCGGCATCGCAATCAGCCTGGTTGTCATACACCGGCGCAATACGGCGATGCTCGGCCATGGCGCTCATGTAGGCGTCCGAGCAGACGTCCACCGGGAGTTTTTCATCGGCGCATTGCTGAACGGATTGAAAGTTGTACTTCTTCTGCACCGGGTAGGTTTTCTCTGTTGGCCCGCAACCGGATATCGCCATGGCGACCGATGCTGCCAGCGAGAGCTGAACGTACTTGCTTCGTTTCATCGGGGGCTCCGCTGCGCAATCAATTCTGGGAAGGGGTCATGCACGCGGCATTCAACATGCCGACGCTGATGGCCACAGCCGCGACATAGATGCCCGCCGCAATCTCACCTTTTTTGATGCGTTCCGAGGTGCCTTTCAGTACCAGGCTGCTCATCAGGAATGCCAGCAGTTGTACAAACGCAGCGATCACCGCCCAGACGACGAAGTCCAGGAGGCTGATCGAATAGGCAATTACATTGCTGGCCGGAATGGCGAAGCCGATGATGGCGCCACCCAGTGCAATCGCAGCCGCCACGTTGCCCGAACGGATCAGTTCGAATTCCTTGTGCGGTGTGATGCGGGTGTAGATGAACTGGAACAGCGCGAACAGTATGGCGGCGCCGAGAATGTACGAAACAAACCCGAGCACGGCCGCCGGGTTCAAGGAGATGGAGAGTGCTTCAAGCATGGACGTCTTCCTTGTTAAAAAGTATTCAAGTCGGTGGTGTACAGCGAGATACCCAGCGACGTGCTCAAACTGATGGTGCCTTCGGCGTCTTCTTCGACGGAAAACAGCAGGAATTCCCGGCGATCGGTCAGGCCAGTTTCGCGGGCGTACAGCATCGAACGGTGCTCGATGCTGTAGGAGTCATCCGGATTTTTCAGCTGTTCGCTCAACGCCACCAGTTCTGTCTGGCCATTCTCGGTGCCCCATTCGCGGGTGTATTCGACACCGTTGTGGGTGTAGGTCGGCAGCCCGATCGGGCTTTGCGGGCCGGCCAGCCGACGCAGTTCCGCTTCGCTGCTGATGGTGATGTAGCTGAGGTAATTGAACAGGATCACCGACTCGACCTGTCCGACGATTGCGCCGGTGGTGTGCACTTGCAGCCAGTAGTCTTCATCGTTCATGTAATAGCGCGAGAGCCAGGTCGATTGTCCGAGATCGATGGTGCCGGCGCTCCAGATCTGCTGGGAGCCCGGAATCGTCACCGTAGTGTTGCCATCGAGCAACAACCTCAGGCTGGAGTCGAACATTACGCTCTTGCCCGATGCCAAGCCCAGCGGGCCGGTGACGGGTAACGTGTCGTTGGCGGTCCGTTTCGACTGGATGTCCGTGTTCGGAGCCTCAAGCCCCAGCAACTGTTTAAACCATCCCATTGGAAACTTCCTTCAGGCGAGTGGAGGCGATGCAATCGCTTCGGCATCCGAGTGTTCAAGTGCGCTACCGGGCGGCATTAAATCTGCCGCGTGGCGCGGATAAAAGTACTTTGGCGGCAATGAATCCGGCGAATGCCCCGAATAGATGGCCTTCGAATGAAATGCCCCGTCGAGGTAAAAAGCCAAAGATCAGGCCGCCATATAACAGGGCGACGACGCCCGCCGTGATCAGGTTGCCCCAGCTCTTCTGGAACCAGGCGCGCGACAGAATGTACGCCCACAGCCCGAATACCCAGCCACTGGCGCCGATGTGTACGCCTGCGAAACCGAACAGCCAGACCAGCAAGCCGCCCAGCAAAATAATGATGGCGCTGACGGCCATGAACCGATTGAGTCCTTCGACCATCACCAGCGTACCCAGTACCAAAAAGGCCGCCAGATTGGCGCTCAGGTGCGAAAAGGACGCGTGCAAAAATGGCGAAGTGACGATGCCGAGCAGTCCATTCATGGTTCTCGGAATCAGGCCGAATGCCATAAGGCTGTAGCCGGTCGCGGCATTGATCACTTGCAGCGCGACCATGAAGATGGCCAGGCCGGCGACTATCTTGAAACCCTTCAGGGTATCCATTCGTGACCTCGACTCGAAAAAAGAAGGGCAATCAATGCTAATGCCCGATCAGTTAAGTAATTTCTGCAGTAACGCTATTTTTGTAGCAGCTGGCGCAGCCTGCGTTCGGCTGCGCAGGCTTCGCCAGCTGCTACCGATCGCGTTATGGCTTAGCTGATCGGCATTGGGCAATCTTCTTTTCGGAGTGTTACGGGGTCGATTACTCGGCCGATTTTTGCTTCAGGCGTTCCAGGATCGCGTTGGCGCTGCCTTCGTTCGGCGTGATGCCTGCTTCGCGCAGTTTGCGCTCCAGGTCATTGCCGGTCGATGCGTCGGCCAGTTCGTCCTGTGCTTGCAGTTCTGCGGCGCGTTGTTGTTGCTTGGCCTGCAAACGGTTCAGGGTGCCGACGGCGGTTTCCAGCTTGCCGTTGGCGCCGCCGCTGGCGATGGAGGCGCTGACCTGGGCTTTCTGTACGCTATCGCGCGCCTTGGCCATGTCTACTTGCTGGCGCAGGCTTTTGATGCGCGCTTCGGCCTTGGTGATGTCTTTACGCATGCTGTCCGCGTAACCACCGAATTCGCTGGCCTGCTTTTGCTCGACATCGAGTTCGTTGGTCAGGGTCGAAATCGCTTCGGCCACTTCCAGCGCCAGGTCTTCGCGGTTGGCCTGGATCGCGGCCATGGCCTTGGATTCCAGGTCCTTGATTTTGGCGTTGTACTCGCTGACGCGGTCGGCCGACAGTTTGTGCTTGGCCATGATGGTGACCAGCTCACGCTTGGCGTTGGCCAGCGCGCTGTCAGCATCGCGAATTTCCTGGTCGAGAATGCGCAGGGCCTGTTGGTCGACGATCGATTCGCCCACTTCAGTGGCGCCACCGCGCAACGCGGTGAACAACTTGCTCCAGATGGACTGAGTCATTGGATCTTCCTTCCTGATAATTACTTGAAGAAGCGTTCGAAGGCTTCGATGGCCCGCTGGACGTTGTCGACCAGGGTTTTCACCTCGGTCACCACGTTGGTCAGGCTGGAGTCGGAACTCAGTGCGCCGAACATGTTGTATACGACCTGGCCGTTGGGCATGGACTCGATACCGATCGAGGACAGCGGGAACATTTCCCTGCTGCGCAGCACGGCATCGTTGAAGGCCGGTACGTCGTTGATGGACTCGACGTCGACCAGAACGGTGTCGACGATGATCTGCTCACCGGCGACGGCAATGTGGATTGGCAGACCGCCAAACTCGTTCATTTCCAGCCTCAGGCTGGGTTCGGCGCTCTGGATCAGGGAAAGGGTGATCTCTTTCGAAGCCACCTCATCCAGGGCATTGAGGGCGTTGAAGAGGCTATCGATGTTCCAGTTGTTGCTTGCGCTCATGTAATTCTCCGACAGAAATGAGCCAGCCAGAATCGGTTGGCGTAGCTGTTGTTCCATCTGCTTGAGCAGGCTTCGGTTTTCCGGAAGCACCCAAGTTTCGTGTTTCACATAGCCGGCGGCTGCCAGGCCTGCACGCATCTGCTTCATGTAGAAGCTTGATGGTTTTTTCACGGACGGTTTCGAACGCTCTCCCTTGGGGCTTTTTGATGTAGCAACAGGCTCGCGAGGCGGGTCTGACGGGGAGCGGCTTTTCATGGGGTGACTCCGTTGTGAACATCTCACGCGTGAGCAACCCTACAACCAAAGAAGTACACCATCAACGGCTCACGCGTGAGATTTTGTTACCGCAAGCGAAAAGGCCCGCAGCAAGGCGGGCCTGTAGTATTTCAAGGTGTTTCTCAGCCTTTGGCGAAGGCCAGCATGTCCGCATTCACCTGTTCTTTATGGGTGTCCGTGAGTCCATGTGGCGCTCCTGGATACACAATCAGTTGGGCATGTTCGATCAACCGCTTACTCTCCAGCCCCGCGGCCTGAATCGGCACAATCTGGTCGTCATCGCCATGGATGATCAAGGTCGGCACATCGAACTTCTTCAGGTCTTCACGGAAATCGGTTTCCGAGAAGGCCTTGATGCTGTCCAGGGTGTTCTTGTGACCGCCCATCATCCCTTGCATCCAGAACGAGTCGATCAACCCTTGTGATGACGTGGCGCCAGGGCGGTTGAAGCCGAAGAACGGACCGCTGGCGACATCCTTATAAAGTTGTGAGCGATCGGCGATGGAAGCGGCGCGGATACCGTCAAACACTTCAATCGGCAGGCCTTTGGGGTTTGTGTCGGTTTTCAGCATCAATGGCGGCACCGCGGAAATCAACCCGGCCTTGGCCAGACGTCGAGTGCCGTGGCGACCGATGTAGCGGGCGACTTCGCCACCACCCGTCGAGAAGCCAAAAAGGATCACGTCCTTCAGGTCCAGGTGTTCGATCAACTCGGCCAGGTCATCGGCGTAATGATCCATGTCGTTGCCTTCCCATGGCTGGCTCGACCGGCCATGGCCCCGACGATCATGCGCGATAGCTCGGAAACCGTTGTTGGCAAAGTGCAGCATCTGCGATTCCCAACTGTCGGCGCTCAAGGGCCAGCCGTGGCTGAACACCACCGGTTGTCCGCTGCCCCAGTCCTTGTAATAAAGCGTGTTGCCTTCGCGAGTCGTCAGAGTAGCCATGTCGATGATCTCCGGTGAGGTGCGTGGGTCGTACGTTTAATTGCGCGACAGGAATTCGTCGGTGGACACCACGCTGGCATAGGCAAAACCCAGGGCCGACATGAACGCGGCATGGACGTGGGCTGCCGGCACAGTAAGGCCGTTGAACTCCAGATCACGTGAGGCACAGGCATCATGGATGACCGTGACGGTGTAGCCGAGGTCGTTGGCGGCGCGGGTGATGCCGTCGACGCACATGTGGCTCATGCTGCCGACCACCACCAATTCCTTGATTTCTTGCTCATCGAGGATCGACTTTAGTTCAGTTTCCCGGAACGAGTTCACGAAGTGCTTGAGGACGACAGGCTCGTTGGCGAGGTTGAGCACTTTGGGGTGCAACTTCGCGCCTTCGGAGCCAGGGGTGAAGAACGGTGCTTCTTCAGAGGTGAATTCGTGGCGGATATGCACCACCGAATCTCCGGCCTCACGAAAAGCCTTGAGCAGACGAACGGCGTTATCCGCCGCGGCGTCGGCGCCGGCCAGCGGCCACTTGCCTTGTGGGAAGTAGTCGTTTTGGATATCAACTACGATGAGTGCTTGCTTGGCCATGATGGTGTCCTCGAAGTGCGTGGTGGGTGTGGAATGAAGTATTGGGTTTAGCAGGCCGTCCGAGGATTGGCCGCACCGACAATAGAAGGGGGAAAACTGACAATGGACGCACAAAGGCCAATCGCCGAGCTGGGCGTGCTGATTTATCCCGGTGCGCAGATGGCGGCGGTGCATGGGCTGACCGACCTGTTCGGGGTGGCCAACCGGATCGCCGCCGAGCATCAGGCTGCGCGATTGCCGCTGCTGCGGGTCAGCCATTGGCAAGTGGAGGGCGATCAGGTGCCGGTTCGGGTCTACGACAGTCATCCCGCGCCGGACTCAGCCTTGGTGGCCGTGTTGATCCCACCGTCGATTTCCAGTTTTTACGCCGGTCAGGTGCCGCAGGCGCTGCTTCACTGGGTGCGTCAGCAACACGCTCGCGGCGCAACCCTGGGTGGCGTCTGTGTGGGCTCGATTCTCTTGGCCGAAAGCGGCCTGCTCGACGGCCGCAGCGCCACCACTCACTGGACCTCGGCCAAAGCCTTCGCCGAACGTTACCCGGCGATCAAGCTCAAGGCCGATACGCCGATTGTCGACGACGGCGACCTGATCACCACGGCCGGGCTGATGGCCTGGTCCGAGTTGGGATTGCGCCTGGTGGACCGTCTGCTGGGGCCGAGCATTGCCACCGGCACCGCACGGTTTCTGGTGGTGGAACACAGCGACAGTGCGAGCGAGTGCGGCAGCAACTTTTCACCCATTCTCAGTCATGGCGACGCGTCGATTCTCAAGGTCCAGCACTGGCTGCAAAGCACCGGGGCGACCGATGTATCGCTGATGGTCATGGCCGAGCGGGCAGGGCTGGAAGAGCGCACGTTCCTGCGTCGCTTTCGCGCGGCGACCGGGCTCAAGCCGACCGAATACTGCCAGCACTTGCGGGTCGGCAAGGCCCGGGAAATGCTCGAGTTCACCAACGGCACCATCGATCACATTGCCTGGACCGTGGGGTATCAGGATCCGAGTGCGTTTCGGGCGACGTTCAAGAAGATTACCGGGCTGGCGCCGAGTGATTACCGGACGCGGTTTGGTGTGTCGCCGACGACTGCAACCCGCTAGCGGCAGCACCTCAAATCCCTGTGGGAGCCAGCCTGCTGGCGATGGCGGCAGCACAGTCAACACTGAGTAGCTGACAGATTGCTATCACCAGCAGGCTGGCTCCCACAAGGGAGAGGGCGAAGCTGAATCGTGCAAAATGCAGGAGATGAATCGGCTGTCGTGCAGAATAAAACAGGCCAGGTGCCACTACCGTCTCAGCAACTGACTGATTCAAAAGCCATTTGCGGCGCACCCCGTTTGGCCTGAACTCTGCACCCCTCCCTTTACACTCATCAAACGCCCATTGTAGGGGGACGCATGACCCCAACAAACCGCAAAAAACTGGTGGTCGCCCATTCCGTGCACCCCGATGCGCCGCAGCATGAAGTCGAAACCAACCGCGCCCTGGCCCGATGGCTGGCGCAGATTCTGGGTCTTAAATACGGAGGTAGTTTCAATCAGGAGCGGCATAACGGCCGCGACCTTTATGTGCTGCCGACCCAGACGCTGGTGGGCGCCGCTGCCGCTCGGCAAGTGGGCGTAAAGGGGCCGGAAGATTTGTGGGGCGGTTACGTTGACCACGATTTCATCTGCACCAAGGCCATCAGCCATGGCTTGCTCAACAAAAATGCTTACGCCCCGCCAGGCTGGTCACCGCTGTTTTCCGAGCGCGTGCGTAACGTGGTGCTGGATGGCCTCAGTGTGTTCTCGCTCGACGATGCGCGACCCGCGGCCGAACACTTGCTCTACAGCGGCCCGATCCGCCTCAAGCCTGTGCACGCCTGCGCCGGACGCGGGCAGGAAGTGATCGAAAGCCTCGACCAGTTCGACGCCATCCTCGCYAGGCCCGAGGCCGGCAAGCTGTTCAGCGAAGGCTTGGTGCTGGAACAGGACTTGGGCAAGGTAATTACCCACAGTGTCGGCCAGAGTTTTATCGGCGACACCGTGCTGAGTTACTGCGGTGATCAATACTTGATCGAAGACGGGCAGGGTGAGCAGGTGTACGGTGGTTCCAACCTGCTGGTGGTGCCGGGGAATTACGAGGATTTGCTCAAGTTGCCCTTGCCTGACGATGTGCGGTTGGCGATCCAGCAGGCGCAAGTGTTTGACAGCGCCGCCGATGAGGCCTATCCCGGTTTTTATGCGTCACGGCGCAACTACGACATCGCCCAGGGCCTGGACAGCAACGGCAAACAGCGCAGTGGTGTGCTGGAGCAATCCTGGCGTATGGGCGGAGCCAGCAGCGCAGAAGTGGCGGCGTTGCAGAGCTTCGTCAACGATCCGGGGATGCGCGCGATTCGCGTGTCTTCGGTGGAAGCTTACATCGATCAACCGCTGCCAGCGGACGCCATCGAGGTGTACCGCGGCCCAGCAGAGAACAGTGACTTTCTACTCAAGTACGTAACGGTTAAATCCTATGACGGCTAGAAGCGAAACCATTCAGATCGACATCGACGATGAACAGATGAGCGGGACTTTTCTCAGCCCCAAATCCAAAGTCCCGGGCGTGCTGTTTGTGCACGGTTGGGGCGGCAGCCAGGAACGRGATCTGGAGCGGGCCAAGGGCATCGCCGGTCTGGGCTGTGTGTGCCTGACATTCGACTTGCGCGGCCACACCGGCGGCACAGGAATCCCGCTGACCCGAGTCACCCGTGAAGACAACCTGCGCGACCTGTTGGCGGCGTATGACCGATTGCTTGCGCACCCGGCGCTCGACACGTCGGCCATCGCAGTGGTCGGTACCAGTTACGGTGGCTATCTGGCCTCGATCCTGACCTCATTGCGTCCCGTGCGCTGGCTGGCACTTCGGGTACCGGCGCTGTACCGCGACGATCAATGGCACGCGCCCAAACGTGACCTGGACAAGATTGACCTGCGCGATTACCGCAGCACGTTGATCCGTGCCGACAGCAACCGCGCGCTGCATGCCTGTGCGCAATTCACCGGTGACGTGTTGCTGGTCGAATCCGAGACCGACGACTATGTGCCCCACGCGACCATCATGAGTTACCGCGCGGCCTGTCAGCAGACCCACTCCCTGACCCACCGGATTATCGACGGCGCCGATCACGCCTTGAGCGACCCGGTTTCACAACAGGCGTATACCTCGATCCTGGTGGACTGGATTACCGAAATGGTGGTGGGTGAGCGGTTGAGCATTATTCAATCGACTTGAGATTTGCAGTGTCTTGAAGAATATCGCTGGCAAGTCAGCTCCTACAGGATGATCGCGTTCCAATGTAGGAGCTGCGGTGCGACGATTCGACTTGCCAGCGAAGGCGGCCTCACAGTCACCGTAGATCACTTGGGTTTCCTGGAAATCCGCAACGACTTGGCCTTGGCCTCCACCACCAGATACATCACCAACGTAATCAACAACGGCAAGATGAAATAAATCGCCCTATACGCCAGCAACCCCGCCACCAGACTGCCCCGCGAAACCTCGTGTTGCAGCAGCGCCACAAACACCGCCTCCAGCACGCCAAGCCCCGCCGGAATATGCGTAATGACCCCGGCAATGGCGCTGATCAACAACACCCCCAGCACCAGCGGATAGTCCAGCTTGCTCGGCAACAAGGTAAAAATCACCGCCGCCATCAACGACCAGTTCAGCGCTCCCAGTGCCAGTTGCAGCACCGCCATGCGCAGTGACGGCAGGTTGATTTCCACCCCGCGAATCGCCCATTCCCGACGCTTGGAAAACCGGCAGGCCGCCAGATAACCCGCACTTACCAGCAACAACAAAACACCCACGCCTTGTAATGCGCCGCTGCTCAGTTTCCAGCCGGGCGGCATGCGCACCAGCCCGGTGCTGAACACCGCGCCGGCAATCACCATGTAGCCAAACCAATTGGTCGCCAGGCTCAAGCCGAGGATTTTTGCGATATTGCCCTTGCTCACGCCCAACCGTGAATACAGCCGATAACGCATGGCGATGCCGCCCACCCACGCACTCAGATTGAGGTTGAAGGCGTAGCTGATGATCCCCACCGGCAGGATCTGTTTCCACGTCAGGTCCTGGCGAATGTAAGTGCGGCCGATCAGGTCGAAACAGGCGTACACCAGAAAACTCACTAACGTCAGCCCCGAGGCGATGACTAGTGTGCGTACCTTGAAGTCGGCCAGGGTCTCGAACACTTCGTTCCATTCGAGGCGTTGGGCGAGCATCGTCAGCAGGACGATCAGCGCCAGGAAAAACAGCATCGTCAACKGCCGTTTCAAGCGGCTCCAACGGGATTTGCCCGAGTGCTCGGCGTGGGCGGTCGAGTGGGCTTCAGCGCGGGACATGTTGATCGCTCCCGGTCGGCTGAGTGAAGGCTTTCAGGCGCGGCTTGTGTGCCGGCAGCCAACCCGCCCAGGCCGGGAAATGCCGCAGGAAGTGAAACACCAGAAAACCGACCGTCATGTGCCAGATTCGTCCGCGCGGGGCCGTGTCGACGCACATGGCTTTGCAGTGGTTGTCGCTCAGGTGTTCAAGCCGTTCGAACAGCGTGCGGTTGAACGCCCGGTCGCGGATCAACACATTGGCTTCCAGGTTCATGGACAGGCTCAACGGGTCGAGGTTGCTTGAACCGACGGTGCTCCAATCCTCATCGACCAAGGCGACTTTGCCGTGCAGGGGCCGCTCGCAATACTCATGAATCTGCACGCCCGACTTGAGCAAATAGTCATAGGTCATGCGCGCCGCGAGTTTGGCCACCAGCATGTCCGGTTGGCCCTGCAGGATCAGCCGTACATCGACGCCACGCCGCGCTGCATTACGGATCTCGCGCAGCAAGCGATAACCAGGGAAGAAGTAGGCGTTGGCGATCACCACCCGGCGTTTGGCGCTACGCAATACCATGCGGTAAACCTCTTCGATATCGGTGCTGTGGTCGCCATTGTCGCGGTACACCAGCCGAACCTGGCCGTCATGATCGTTGACGGCGAGTTCCGAACGCCGTTGCCTGCGTCGCTGCCACCAGTATTTGGCGCGGGCCGGGCGACCGCATTGCAGCAGCGCGAAGTGATGAATGTCGGCCACCGCCGGGCCTTGCACTTCAACGGAATAATCCTGCTTGGCCTCGGGGCCAAAGTCGCCCAAATGGTCGGCGGAAAAATTGATCCCGCCGATGAAGGCAATCGTGCCGTCGACCACGACGATCTTGCGGTGCAGACGGCGGAACCAATTGGTGCGAATGCCCAGACGTTTAGGCGCCGGGTCGAATATCTGAACGTGCACACCGGCCTCGCTCAACGCAGCCAGGAACCCGGAGCTCAATTCGCCGCAGCCAAAACCGTCGAGACTGGCGGTGACCCGCACACCGCGCCGGGCTGCGTCGATCAGCACTTGCTGCATCTCATTGCCGACCTTGTCCTCGAACACGATGAAGGTTTCCAGGAGGATTTCACTCTTGGCCTGGCGCATGGCCTCGAACACCCGTGGGAAATACGCTTCACCGTTTTCCAGCAACTCGACCCGGTTGTTCCCCTGCCAGCCATAGTTGACATCCACCACGGCGGGTTTGCCGGTGGTCGGCGCGGCCAGGTGCTCCACGCTGGTTTTTTCCATCGACGGGATGCTCATAGTTCGATCTCCACCGACAGCGGTGCGTGGTCGGAAAGGTGAGACCAGGGACGCGCCGCCAACACCTGCGGACGACTGGCCTTGAGGTTACGCACATAGATGCGGTCGAGTCGTAATGCCGGCATTCGCGCCGGAAAACTACGTGCCGGTTTGCCGTGATGTTCGGCGAACACCTCGCGCAAACCGCAGGGCTTGAGCAGCACATCGGCCCGCTGGCGCCAGTCATTGAAGTCTCCGGCAACGATCACCAGCGCATCATCCGGCAACTCGGCAAGGTGTCGGCTCAACAGCTTGAGCTGTTCGGTGCGATGGGTTTCGCGCAGCCCCAGGTGCACGCAGATGGCGTGAACTTCCTGACCGTCGCCGGGCAGGCGCAGCACGCAATGCAGGAGACCGCGGTTTTCGTGGCCGCTGATTGAGACGTCGAGGTTGTCATGGCGAATGATCTGGAATTTCGACAGCAACGCATTCCCGTGATCGCCCGCCGGGTAGACCGCGTTGCGGCCATAGGCAAACTGTGGCCACAAGGTGTCGGCAAGGAATTCGTATTGCGGCATCGCCGGCCAATTGCTGTAGCGCATGGGGTGCTGTTCATGGGCACCGTGGACTTCCTGCAAAAACACCACGTCCGCAGACACACTGCGCACCGCTTCGCGCAACTCTGGCAGGATGAAACGCCGGTTGAGCGCGGTAAAACCTTTATGTGTATTGACCGTTAGCACGGTGAAACGGCGCTCGGTGGTGAGGGTTGGCGGGGGATCATCGGCTGCGCCGAGCGGCTCGGAAACGTTCATGGCCGCACGCCTTTGGCCAACGATTTGCCGGATGCGAACACACTCGCCAATAGGTGATGGACGTCACACAGGCCTTGGAGCCAGCCTGAAATACCAATATGAATCGCCGCCATGTCGCCTCCCGCCTGATGGCCTTCGCACAGCCCTGTCTTTTGATGACTGTCTGGCGTGGGAGAAAGTTTCGACAGGGCTACGGACGGTACAGGCCCACACAAAATCCAATGTGGGAGCGAGCCTGCTCGCTCCCACAAGGGGATTCGGTGACAGTTCCACCGATCAAGCCGGCCGCAAAGATCGAAGATTCGAGACCTTCAACGCTCTTAGCCGATTTACGCTTGTAGGCGCGGGCGAAGGCTGCGATCTTTCGCCTACTACGACTATTCAAAAGGAGCACTGCGTTTGCATCAGTTCAAGACTGCGATACTGCTGGCGCTGCTGCTCATGACAGCTAGTGTCGGCCTGCAAGCGGCGGCGATACCGGGCCTGCCGGCAACCAGCACCGCCGCGACACCACCGGCCCATCCGGAGCCGCTGGTCCAGGGTGGTTTGCTAGGGGCGATCAGTTCGAGCATCGATGAGGTCGAGGGAAAGCTCGATCTCAATGAGGAACTGGTCGATGCCTGGCGTCTGCGCGCAGACCGCGCCGCCGATGAAGTCGATCAACTGGTCAATCATCCGTCGGCGCGCTCCAGTTGGAGCGTGGCGGGGGATTTCCTGCTGTTGTCCGGTGTGTGGGCGGGCGTCTTTGCGTTGCTCTGGCTGCTTGGCGGGATGCTGGCCACGCGTCTGAGCCGGCACCGCTTGCTGCTCACCCGCGAACGTGGCCAGGCGGTACTCGGTTATGCCTTGCCTTACAGCATTCCGGCGCTAGTCAGCCTGCCGTTGACGATCATTGTCAGCCATTACTTGCCAGTATCCGCCGGCCGGGCCCTGGCGTTGTGTTTCTCTTATGCCACCAGCAGCGGCATCTTCGCCGCCTCACTGGTGCTGACATTGGTGGTCTTGTTCAACTCTGGCCACAAGCGCCGGGCGGTGCAGATCCTTCGTCAATACAGCCCACGGCCGTTGTTTGGAATCGGCTTTCTGGTCGCCATCAGCGATGCCCTGACCAGCCCGCAGATCGCCCACCAGTTGGGAAGCAATCTCACCAGCAGTGTCGCGGTCTTGACCGGGCTGGGGGCCTCGATTTCCTTTGGTTTGCTGGTGATCAAAATGCGTCGCCCGGTCGCGCATCTGATCCGCATTCTGCCGTTGGCCCAGCGCCTCAAACAGCCGGCACTGCGCGAGACACTGCGGGTTTTTTCCGGACTGTGGTACTGGCCGATTCTGTTGATGGTGATGGTCTCGGTCATGAACCTGATCAGCATCAGTGATGACAACCAGCAGGTGTTGCGCAGCGCTCTGTTCACCACCGTGTTGTTGATCGCGACGGTGTTTCTCAGCACCACGTTGCATCACTTGTTCAAGTCCCGCAGCGACCAAGCAGCGCGCCGCAGCAATGCCTACAAAGAGCGTTTCCTGAGCCTTTCACACGCGTTGCTGAGGATCGGCATGGCGATTGTGTTCATCGATATCCTGGGGCGAATCTGGGGGGTGTCACTCCTGGAATTTGCAATGAGCAACACGGTCGGGCGAGCGATCAGTGATTCGCTGGGCCGCATCGGTCTGATTTTCCTGGTGACCTGGATGGTCTGGGTGGTGCTGGACACGACGATTCAGGAAGCCCTGAAACCACCGGTCAACAAACGCTCTGCGCGCCAGCCAAGTACACGGGTGAAAACCATCCTGCCGCTGCTGCGTAATGCGATCAAAATCCTGCTGGTGGTGATTTGTGCGATCACCACCATGGCCAACCTGGGGATCAACGTCGCGCCGTTTCTGGCCGGCGCCGGGGTGGTGGGGCTGGCCATCGGTTTCGGCTCTCAGCAACTGGTGCAGGACGTCATTACCGGGCTATTCATCATTATCGAAGACACCTTGTCGATCGGTGATTGGGTGGTGCTCGATTCCGGGCATGCCGGCACGGTCGAAGGCCTGACCATCCGCACCCTGCGTCTGCGCGACGGCAAGGGCTTTGTGCACTCGGTGCCGTTCGGCCAGATCAAGGCGGTGACTAACCAGTCCAGGCAATTCGCTTATGCGTTTTTCTCGGTGCAGTTCACCTACGACACCGATGTCGACAAGGCGATCGAATTGATCCGCGAGGCCGGGCATTCGATCAGCGACGACCCGTTTCTCAAGTACAA
Source organism: Pseudomonas sp. P5_A12 (assembly GCF_056400685.1). Taxonomy (NCBI): domain Bacteria; kingdom Pseudomonadati; phylum Pseudomonadota; class Gammaproteobacteria; order Pseudomonadales; family Pseudomonadaceae; genus Pseudomonas; species Pseudomonas sp. P5_A12. The sequence goes on from NZ_JBFUKU010000029.1 coordinate 15,675, forward strand.
CCTGCAAGGGCCGCTCGACGTATTCGGGGTCGACAAAATGGACCTCAATGGCGTGGTGCTGACGGCGCAATTCCGCACCGTGTCGGGAGGGCAATACGCGGTGAGCCGGGCATTCAACCAGCGCTTGAAAAAGCTTGTGGATAACAGCCCGTGGGTGCATTTCGCGCAGACTTATCCACAGCAGGTTTTCATGCCCAAGCGGCAGATGGATGAGCCGGATGACGAAGTGGCGCGGGAACATTCGGCGGTGTTGATGCCGGATCAGCCGCGAACCCAGTGATTTGTGTTCCAGATCGTTCCCACGCTCTGCGTGGGAATGCCTCACCGGACGCTCTTGAGACGCAGAGCATCTCTGGCTGCATTCCCACGCGGAGCGTGGGAACGATCAGTGGCGAGTCAACTTGCTGCGTATCTCTGTAGATGCCTGCTGATCCAGCTCCAGCCAGAAAACCTGCTTGCCGGCAATCTCCGCCGCCGCCGGAATTCCATCGCGATACACCAGCCGATTACTCGCCAACGGTGGTACTTTCGCCCCAGGTAACAGCGTCCCGGCCAGGTTCAACGGGTCAACCCCRCACACCGCCATCAAACTCCCGTCATGGGGCCGTCGACGTACTTCGCGCAACAGTGGAATCGCCTCGGGTAACGCAAACTGTTCACCGGCCAAACCACTGACGAACCGCCCGCCGCGTATCTCGCCCCGAGCCTCCAGCCGATGAAAAGTGCGCAGTAATTCGCGCCAGCTCGGCAGCCAATCCGCCTCACGTTCCAGCAAGCGCCAGAACACCACGCCGTAGCGTCGCAGCAAGGTCATGGCGATGTGTTCCAGTGTCTCGGCAGGTGTGGGCGCCGGACGTTGGTTATCCACAACCGGCGCGGCCGGCCCGCGGCGCAACAAGGCCCAGCGCCCGGCGTCGTCCATCCCGCCGACAAACGCCCCGCGCCCGCGTCGGCTGCTGCGATTCTGGCGTTTGCTGGCCGGGGTGATCAGCGCCCGCAATCCGGCGAAGCTGTCGGCATTCACCAACCCGGCGCCGACCAATTCCTGCAAGGCGATTTCCAGTTCCGAGCGCAGCAGATGAGCCTCGTGCATCAGCACATCGAAAAACAGTGCGCCGTGTTGGCAGAGCGCTTCGTGAACCTTTTGCGTTTTGGCTGACAGTTCACTGACCGGTATCTGCTCGGTCAAGCCGCTCCACAAGCCGACCTGACTGCGCGGCAACAACAGAATCGGCGTGCTGCGCAATGCCGTGCTGGCACCCTTGTTGCGGGCGGTCAGGCGCGTCCAGACCAGTTTGCCGCTGCGGCACAGATCATCAAGCCAACCGGGTGAATAGTCTTTGATTCGTGCCGACAAAATGTCGCTGTCCCAGGCCGATGCGGCGGCGGGATAGCCTTCGAACTGGCTGACGATGGCGGGCAATACCGCGCTGCCCTGGCCCTGAGTCGCTGCCGACAGATGCTGCCAGTCGAACAGGAAACGCATGAAATCCTGCAATGCCACGGGCTCGATTTCCCGCCGCAAACGCTTGACCGTGTAGCGATGAATTCGCGCCAGCAGATGCCGTTCGCACCATTCTTCAAGCGATGCACCGAGCGTGAAGCGGCCACGCAACACATAGCCTTCGCGTTCCAGTTGCGCCAAGGCCTGGGTGACCTGATTTGCCGCCAATCCCAGTGGTTCGGCTATCGCTGAAAGCGGCAACGGCCCAAATGCGCTAAGCCGTGCGCGGATCACTTCAAGCACGGCTTCGTCTGGCGTCCAGGCCTCATCGAAACCGGGCAACGCTTGCAGCGCCGGCAACAAAGTGGCTTGTGGATAAATCGCCTGCAAGCAGGTCAGCCGCTCCAATGGCAGCCATAGCGATTGCTCGGCATTGATCTGCAAACGACTGGCGCGACCGCTGTCGGCCAGGGCGTTCAGCCAGTCGAACCAGTGCGCATTGGCCTGGGCTTCGGCATCGGTGATGCACGCAAGGCTCATCAACGCTTCATGCATTTCATCGACGCCAGTAGGCGTCGGCCAGGCTTCGTCACGGACCGCTTGAATCGCGTCGGCATCCAGCGCACCGAGGTCGTCGGTGGACTGTGGATCGGTCCAGCGCCGGTTGAGCACCGCTTGTGTACGGCGTTCTTCCAGCGGCGCATCGTCCAGAAAAGTGTAGGGCCGGGCGCTGAGGATTTCCGCCGCCAGTGGCGAGGGCGCCGGCAGATCACGGCTGATCAGGCACACGTCACCACGCTCCATGCGCCGCAGCAACGCGAGCCAGCCTTCGCTGTCCATCGCCTCATGCAGGCAATCGTCGAGGGTCTGTTCCACCAGAGGATGGTCGGGAATTTCACGCTCACCGGCGAGGTTTTCCACGCAGGCAATCTGATCGGGAAAGACGCTGGCGATCAGGTCTTCGCTTTTCATCCGCTGGATTTGCGGCGGGACTTTACGTCCGCCGCTGTAGCGCGGAAGGGCCAGGGCAACGCCGGCATTCCAGCGCCAGCGCACGCCGAACAACGGTGCGTCGAGCACTGCCTGAATCAAGAGGTGCTCGGCGCTGTTGCTGTGCAGGTAGCGCCAGACATCGTCGAGTTCAAAGCTGTGGCTGGTGGACAGTGACAGCACGATCGCGTCTTCGCTGGCGGCGGCCTGCAATTCGAAGTTGAAGGTGCGGCAGAAACGCTTGCGCAGGGCCAGGCCCCAGGCGCGGTTGATGCGGCTGCCGAACGGGGTGTGGATGATCAGTTGCGTGCCGCCGGACTCGTCGAAAAAGCGCTCCATCAGCAACGTGTCTTGTGACGGCAGGGCACCCAGCGTCAGGCGCGCCCGGGCCAGGTAATCCACCAGTTGCTCGGCGCTGGCGACGTTCAGGCCGAGGGTGTCGGTCAGCCAGTCGAGGGCCGGTTGCAGGTTGCCCGGTGTGGCGCCGAGCAGGCCGTCGAGGTGCGCTTGCAGGCGAGCGACGGCAAACGATAATTCGGTACTGCGTCCTGGTGCTTCACCGAGCCAGAAGGGAATGGTCGGCGGTTGGCCCTGAGCGTCTTCGACCCGGACCTTGCCGGTTTCGACCCGCAGGATTCGGTAAGAGGTATTTCCCAACTGGAACACGTCCCCGGCAATGCTTTCCACGGCAAAGTCTTCGTTGACGCTGCCGATGTTCAGCCCTTGGGGTTCCAGTAAAACGCTGTAGTCGGCGTTGTCCGGAATGGTTCCGCCGCTGGTCACGGCGGTCAATTTGGCCCCCCGACGACCGCGCAGGGTGCGGGTGACGGCGTCGCGGTGCAGGTAAGCGCTGCGCATGCCCTGACGACCGTTGTAACCCTCGGCGAGCATGTGCAAGAGCGCTTGATAATGCTTTTCGTCGAGTTCGGCGTAAGGCCAAGCCTTGCGAAACGTGTCCAGTAGCGCCTGCTCTGACCATTCCTGGCAACTGACCTCGGCGATGATTTGTTGCGCAAGGACGTCCAGCGGCGTGGTGGGAATCTGCAACGTATCGAGTTCGCCGCGCCGGACGCAATCGAGCAGCGCGGTGCATTCGATCAGATCGTCGCGGGTGGTGGCGAACAAGCGGCCCTTGGGCATCCCGCCGACCTGGTGTCCGGAACGGCCGACCCGTTGCAGAAACCCTGAAATCGAGCGCGGCGAAGCGATTTGGCACACCAGGTCGACATCGCCAATGTCGATGCCCAGTTCCAGCGAAGCGGTGGCGATCAGCACTTGCAGGTCGCCGCGCTTGAGCCGTTGTTCGGCGTCCAGACGAAACTCCTTGGCCAGGCTGCCGTGGTGGGCGGCCACGGCGTGTTTGCCAAGGCGTTCGCTCAGGTGCCGGCTCAGGCGCTCAGCAAGACGCCGGGTGTTGACGAAAATCAGTGTGGTCCGGTGTTCGCGGGCGAGGGCGGCGAGGCGGTCGTAGACCAGTTCCCACACATCGTTGGCCATGACCGCTGACAACGGCACGGGCGGGACTTCGATGTCCAGGTCCCGTGGGCGGGCGTGGCCAATGTCGACGATCTCGCATGGGCGGTCGCGGCCTACCAGAAAACGTGACACCGCCTCGATGGGTTTTTGCGTGGCGGACAGACCAATGCGCACCAGCGGTTCTGCGCACAGCGCCTGCAACCGTTCAAGGCTCAGGGCCAAATGGCTGCCGCGTTTGCTGGCGGCGATGGCGTGGATTTCATCGACGATCACTGTGCGGGTGGTGCCGAGCATGCGTCGACCGGAGTCGGAGCCGAGTAGCACGTAAAGGGATTCCGGGGTGGTCACCAGAATGTGTGGCGCGGACTTGCGCATGGCTGAGCGATCTTTCTGCGGTGTGTCGCCGGTGCGCAAGGCGGTGTTGATCTGCAAGGGGGGCAGGCCCATCACGCGTAATTGCTCGGTGATCCCGGCGAGCGGGTTTTGCAGGTTGATCTGGATGTCGTTGGACAAGGCCTTGAGCGGCGAGACATAGACCACCAGGGTTTCGTCCGGCAGCCCGTCGTCGGTTTCCAGCCCCCGGTGTACCAGGTCGTCGATGACGGCGAGGAAGGCGGTGAGGGTTTTGCCGGACCCGGTGGGCGCGGCGATCAGGGTCGAGCGGCGCTGGCGAATCAACGGCCACGCCCGGGCCTGGGCGGCGGTGACCGTCGGGAAGGTGTTGCTGAACCAGGCGCTGACGGCGGGGTGGAAGCCTGCCAGGGCGCTGTCCGTCGGGATTGGCAGATTCATGGGGTCAGTTATGCGGGTGGGGGGATGAAGATGCAAGTACCGCTCGGGTTAACACTGACCTTGTGGCGAGGGAGCTTGCTCCCGTTCGGCTGCGAAGCAGTCGTAAAGTCAGTGAATGTGGTGTGTCAGGATAAACAGGGAGGCAGTTTGGGGCCGCTTCGCAACCCCAGCGGGAGCAAGTTCCTTCGCCACAGAGACCGCCATTGATTCTGGGGATCTACACTTTACGGGTGACGGTTGCGCACTAAACCCGCAAAATGCAACGATTCCAGAAATTATCAACGACATTGCCCGCGGGCCGTGTCGATAAAAGCCATCGTTCCAATCAGACTGGGCCTGCTGACTTTATGCGAATGCGCCTTATGTTACTGGGCGGCGGAAATGCCCTTGGGCAGGCGCTGATTCGCCTCGGTGCGGAGGAAGACATCGGCTTCCTCGCCCCCCGCCCCCCGCAAGACGGCTGGGATGCCGCGAGCCTGACGCAACTGCTCGACGACACCCGCCCGGACGCGTTGATCAACCTCGCCTACTACTTCGACTGGTTTCAGGCGGAAGCGGTCAGCGAGCAACGTCTGGCCGGGCAGGAGCGTGCGGTCGAGCGTCTGGCAGAATTGTGCCAGCATCACAACATCGTTCTGCTGCAACCCTCGAGCTATCGCGTGTTCAATGGCTCCCGTGCCACCGCCTACAGCGAAAAAGACGAACCGGTCCCGCTGGGACTGCGCGGCCAGTCGTTGTGGCGCATCGAACAAAGCGTTCGCGCGACTTGCCCGCAGCACGTGCTGCTGCGTTTCGGCTGGTTACTCGATGACAGTCCTGACGGCACGCTCGGGCGTTTCCTCGCGCGGGCCGAGACGCCTGACGAACTGCTGTTGGCCGACGACCGCCGGGGCAACCCGACACCGGTCGACGATGCCGCCCGTGTGATCATCTCGGTGCTCAAACAACTCGATTGTGCGGCGCCGCTGTGGGGCACCTATCATTACGCCGGGCATGAGGCGACCACGCCGCTGGCACTGGGTCAGGCTATCCTGACCGAAGCACGCCTTCTGCATACGCTGGCCATTGAAGCACCGACCGCCCAGGCGCATGCCACGCGTCCGGATGCCGCCGAAGAACCGCAACACGCGGTGCTGGCCTGCAAGAAAATTTTGCACACGTTCGGGATAAAACCTCGCGCCTGGCGCGCCGCACTCCCGGGCCTACTGGATAGGTTTTATCGCCATGGCTGACGGCCCTGTTTTAATCACTGGCGGTGCCGGTTTTATTGGTTCGCACCTGACCGATGCCTTGCTTGCCAAAGGGCATTCGGTGCGCATTCTCGATGATTTGTCCACCGGCAAGCGCAGCAACCTGCCGCTGGAGAACCCCCGCCTCGAATTGATCGTTGGCGATGTGGCCGACGCTGCTTTGGTGGCTCAGGCGATGGTCGGTTGCAGCGCCGTGGCGCACCTGGCCGCCGTGGCCTCGGTACAAGCCTCGGTGGCCGATCCGGTGAAGACACACCAGAGCAATTTCATCAGTTCGCTGAATGTCTGCGAAGCCATGCGCCAGGCCGGCGTCAAACGCGTGCTGTTTGCCTCCAGTGCGGCGGTTTACGGCAACAATGGCGAAGGTGAGTCGATCGATGAAGACACGCCCAAGGCGCCTTTGACGCCCTACGCAGTGGACAAGTTGGCGAGCGAGCACTACTTCGATTTCTACCGTCGCCAGCATGGGCTGGAGCCGGTGATTTTCCGCTTCTTCAACATCTTCGGCCCGCGTCAGGACCCGTCCTCGCCGTATTCCGGGGTGATCAGCATTTTCAGCGAACGGGCGCGCCAAGGCCTACCGATTACCGTGTTCGGTGATGGCGAGCAGACGCGCGATTTTGTCTACGTCGAGGATCTGATTGAGCTGCTGGTGCAGGCCATCGAAAAGCCGCAAGTTGAAGCGGGTGCGGTGAATGTCGGCTGGAACCAGGCGACCAGCCTCAAACAATTGCTACAAGCGCTGGAAGCGGTGATCGGCGAGTTGCCGCCCATCAGCTACGTCCCGGCGCGCTCTGGCGATATCCGCCATTCGCGGGCGAACAACCGGCGCTTGCTGGAGCGCTTTACCTTCCCTGCGCAGACACCCATGAGTGTTGGCCTGGCACGGTTGTTGGGGCGCTGAGATTTTCGCGATCACAAAAAAGGCGCCCTTGAAAGGCGCCTTTCTTGTGGCCGGTATTCGCTTCTAAGGCAATGTTTACACAGGCCGGGTTCACCACCACGTGAACGTATTTTAGAACTTGTAACCCAGGCCCACCATGTACACGAACGGGTCTACGTCCACATCGACTTTAGCCCGGGTGCCCGGCGCAATCGCGTTGTTTTCAACGGTCGCGGTGGTGTCGATGTCGATGTAGCGTACCTGGGCGTTGATCAAGATGTTGTCGGTGATCATGTAGTCAGCACCCACCTGAAACGCCATGCCCCACGAGTTGTCTGCTTCGAAGTTGCTGAAGCCCTTGGCCTGGGCTTCGCTGCCGACGTGTTCGTCGTAGATCACGGTGTAGTTGATGCCGGCGCCGAGGTACGGTTGGAAAGCGGACTTCGGGTCCAGCGGGTAGTACACGACGCTCAAGGTCGGTGGCAGCTGTTTAATGGTGCCGAGTTTACCGTTGGCCGCGGAGCCCAGGGCGGTGCCTTTGAGTTTCACGTCATGCTCGAACGGGGTGGCGGCCAGCAGCTCGATACCCCAGTGGCTGGTGAACATGTAGGCGAAGTTCAGACCCAGCTGCGTGTCGCTGCTGAGTGTGGCTTCGCCACCCAGGTCTGCACCGGCCAGCGGGCCTTGGTCGACTCTGACGCTGGAGCTGTCGCCTTTAGGGTCGACGGTGATTGCGCCGGCACGAACAAGGATATCGCCAGCCTCGAAGGCGTGGGCGAGGGGGGCTGTGAGCGCGAGGGCCAACAGCGAAGTGCTGAGCAGGGACTTGTGCATGGAGACTCCAAAGGTCGTAATAAATTTTCGTTGTACCGATGGTACAAGTTAGCTTGCTACGGACTTTTGACTCAGCTCAATGAAACGGTAATGAGGTTTTTTTGTGTTTTTGAGGACCCCATCGCGGGCAAGTCGAATCGTCGCACCGCGATGGCTATCTTATAGGCGACACAGAAATACCGGATTCACTCCGGCAATTCATACATATAAATCTTGTCCGCCTCCATCTGGTATCCGGCATCCGCCAACTCACTGGTCGACGCCTTGACCTGCATCGCCCCCTCGATCCAGTAAGGCTGATACAGTTCATCCAGCTTCACGCCGACTTCACTTTTCACATGCACGATCTGGTTCGACGGTGGTGGCGGCACGTGGATGCACGCGCCGAAATACGGCACCAGCAGAAACTCCGTGGTACGCCCGTCTTCACTCACTTCCAGCGGCACGATGTAGCCCGGCAGGCGAATGTTCTGACCATCAAGGCCTTTCACCACCGGGGCATTGGGCATGTCTTGTCTGGCGGCCGGTGCCGACTCGGCAGACAGCGTGCTGCTCATCTGCGACAGGTCGTGCAGGGGCGTCATGTTCGGCACTTCCGGCGCGGCATCCGGCGGGATCATTTCCGACCAGGTCAGGTCTTTCGGCTCGGCCGCCCACAGGGGCAGGGCGACCAGCATCAGCAGCGCAAGCAAGGCGTGGGGCATGTTCAACGTCCTCATAGTCGGATCGACAGGCCATCGGCCAACGATTGGCGATACGCGCGCCAGGCCGGCACGCTGCCCATCAGCAAAGCGGCGATCAGGATGCCACCGAGCAGCGTCCATTCATACTCGCTCGGCCACGCCAGTGGCAGGTACAAACCGTAATTGGCTTGCACATAACCCTGGGCGGCGGCGATGCACACATAGAGCAATGCCACGCCGGCAATCACCCCGGACAACGCCAGGGCGAACGCTTCCAGCACCAGCAGCGTTGCGATGTGCCATGGCCGGGCGCCCACCGAACGCAATATCGCCATCTCGCGCCGACGTTCGTTCAGGCTGGTGAGAATCGCCGTGAGCATGCCAATCAACCCGGTCAGCACCACAAATAGCGAGACCACAAACAAGGCTTTTTCTGCCGTGCTCATCAAACTCCACAACTCTTGTAGTGCCACGCCGGGCAGGATCGCCAGCATCGGCTCGCCACGGAATTCATTGATCTCGCGTTGCACCGCAAAGGTTGAAATCTTGCTGTTGAGGCCGAGCATGAACGCAGTGATCGCTTGCGGCGTGAGGTCCATGTTGCGCGCCTGATCGGCACTGATCCGCCCTTTACCTTGCGCCGGCACACCGTTGTGCCAGTCGACGTGAATTGCCTCCATGCCGCCAAGGCTGATGTGCAGCGTGCGGTCCACCGGAGTGCCGGTGCGTTTGAGAATGCCGACCACCGTGAATGGTTTGTCGTCGTGCTTGACCAGGCTGATCACCGCCACGCCGTGGGCCAGCACCAGTTTGTCGCCGAGCTTGTAGTGCAATGCATCCGCCACTTCGGCACCGAGCACCACTTCAAACGGGTCGGTGGCAAAGGCGCGACCGTCGGCCAATTCCAGGTGTTGCTGATGGCCGTACTGGTAGTGCTCGAAGTAGGCCTCGGTGGTGCCCATCACCCGATAACCGCGATGGGAGTCACCAAGGGACATCGGTATCGCCCACTTCACTTTCGGGTCGTTGGCGAAGTGTTCGAAGCTGTCCCAGCGGATGTTGTTGGTGGCATTGCCAATGCGGAACACCGAGTACAGCAACAGGTTCACTGAACCGGAGCGCGCGCCGACAATCAGGTCGGTGCCGCTGATGGTGCTGGCGAAACTGGCTTTGGCTTCGGTGCGCACCCGTTCCACCGCCAACAGCAGGCACACCGACAGGGCGATGGCGAACGCGGTGAGAATCGCGGTGAAGCGCCGGTTAGCCAGACTGGCCATGGCTAGACGAAACAAATACATCTCAGACCTCGGACGGGGTGGCGGCTCGATTGAGCTCGGCCAGCGACAGGTTTCGATCGAACAACGGCGCGAGGCTCTGGTCATGGCTGACAAACAACAGGCTCGACCCGGCTTCACGGCATTCGGCGAACAACAGGCGAATGAAATTTTCGCGTGCGTCGTAGTCCAGGGCTGACGTCGGTTCGTCGGCGATGACCAATTCCGGCTGGCCGATCAGCGCGCGCGCAGCAGCCACGCGTTGCTGCTGGCCGATAGACAGCGAGTCGGCGCGACGGCTGAGGATGCTTTCATCCTTCAAGCCCAAATGGGCGAGCAGGGTGGCCGCGGCTTGATCAACGCTGCCATGGCGTTGTTTCGCCCGTTCGGCGCGCAACCTGGAGAAGTGACAAGGCAGTTCGACGTTCTCGCGCACCGACAGAAACGGCAGCAAATTGAATTGCTGGAAGATATAGCCGGTGTGATCGACGCGGAACCGGTCGCGCGCACCGGCACCCAGTTCGGTCAGCTCTTGGCCAAGCAGACGAATGCTCCCTCGATCGGGCTTCTGCACGCCACCGAGCAGGCCGAGCAGGGTGGTTTTGCCACTGCCGCTGGGACCTTTGAGGAACAGGGTGTCGCCAGGTTCCAGGCGAAACGCCGGGATGTCCAGCAACGGCGGGTGGCCGGGCCAACTGAAGCCCAGGTCGGACAGTTCGATGAGTGCTTGGGTCATAGCGCCGATTTCATGGGTGTTGATAAACCTGTGGGAGCRAGCCTGCTCGCGATGGCGGCCTTCCAGTCAACACAGATGCTGAATGTTATGGCCTCATCGCGAGCAGGCTCGCTCCCACATTGGATCTTCGGTGGATCAGAATTTCAGGGCGGCCGCCTTGGCTGTCACTTCAACACCTTGCTGCCCGCTCGGGCTGATCAGTTGTACCTGAATTTTCTGGGTCGCCGGGAACGTGTTGAAGATATTCGCCAGGTCGAGGTTTTTCAGCGCGCCTGGGGCTGCGCAGGTGAATTGGTAGTGAGCGTGGATTTCGCTGTGGTCGCGATGATGCGGGTCTTTAGCGTCTTCATCATGATCATCGGCGTCCGGCTTGTCACCGAACAACGGGCTTTCCAGTTCCTGCATGGCGACCACGCAACCCGCTGCTTTTGGCACGTTGAACAGCACCAATGGTTTTTCGAGTTGCCCACGCACAGTGGCGACTTTGGCTTTGTCGGCATCCGTGGTGGCGGTGTGTTCAAAGCCCACCAGGTTCATCGCCGGGCTTTCCAGCTCCAGCTCCAGGGTCTGGCCATCCAGAGCGGCGTTCAAGCGACTGACGCCATGCTCGTGGGCGCCGAGGCTGCCGTGTTCATGATCATGTTCGTCAGCGGCGTGGGCGACCGCGAGCGGCAACAAGGCAAACGGCAAAGCGAGCAGCAGACGGCGCATGGTGGGTCCTCAAAAAGTAAAATGAAGTATTTGTTATGTAATCTTATAACGTTGGCGAGGAGAGTTTGACCGGCTACTTGGCGTTGCACAAGTCCCATGGGAGCATGCAGGTCAGAAATGTGCAGGAGCAGAGGTATGTTGCGTATACGCGGAAGCATCGGCGACTGGCCGGTGGATTTGACGCTGGAGATGGATGACGGCGATTGGGCACGGCTCGGCGCGCAGTTGCAGGTAAGCAAGCCCGAAACCAGTGTCGCCCCGGCCAAACCGGTGACTCAGGATGAAGCGCTGTGGCAGGTCGCCAGGGACCTGTTGCGCAAGGCCGGGCAATTGAGCGGGCCGGATTTGCTCGATCAGCTGGAAGCTCTGACCGGCAGCGCGGCGTCGGGCAAGCGCTTGTTGGTGCGCTTGCGCCATAGCGCCGATGTGAAGGTGTCGAGCGGCGGTGATACGCCGCTCTACAGTTGGATCGAACCGGCTTAGTACAGCGCGGCGAACAACTTGCGGCGGTACGTGGTCACCAGCGGGTGGTCATTGCCCAGCAATTCGAACACCTGCAGCAAAGTCTTGTGCGGCAAACCTTCGCTGTAGCTGCGATTGCGGATGAACAGCTTGAGCAACGCGTCCAGCGCCGCGTCGTACTGCTGGCGAGCCAATTGCTGAACCGCCAGCTGATAGACCGCTTCATCATCCTGCGGATTTTTCGCCAGGCGTGCCTTCAGGTCTGCCGCATCCGGCAAATCCTTGGACTGGCCGAGAAACTGGATCTGCGCCTTGGCACCGGCCAGCGCCGCTTTGTGTTCATCGCTCTTGACCGCGTCGAGCACGGTTTGCGCTTCACCTAACTCACCGCGCTCGGTGAGGCAACGGGCGTAGAGAATCAGCGCTTTGGCGTTGGTATTGTCTTCGCCCAGCAGCACTTTCAGCACGGCTTCGGCGTCGGCGAAGCGACTGTCTTCGAACAACGCCTGAGCTTGTTCGAACGGGTCGGCGGCGGCCGGTGGCGGCATCTGAACGTGAGGCTCAAGCATCGCCCGCACTGCGGATTCCGGCTGTGCACCGGCAAAACCGTCGACCGGTTGACCATCTTTAAACAGCACCACGGTCGGCAGGCTGCGAATCCCGAAACGGGCGACGACGTCTTGTTCCAGATCGCAGTTGACCTTGGCCAGCAGCAACTCTCCCTGATAGCTCTCGGCAATGGTCTGCAGCAACGGCATCAGCACTTTGCAGGGCGCGCACCATTCGGCCCAGAAGTCCACCAGCACCGGTTTGTGGAAGGAGTTCTCTATCACCGACTGGTCGAAATCAGCAGTCGTGGCGTCGAAGATGTACGGCGTTTCCTGACTCATGGGGGATCTCTTGGAAGCGTGAATGGGGCAACTATACGGCTTGGCGGGGGGTGGCCGGAAGCCGGAGCACTGATCGTTCCCACGCTCCGCGTGGGAATGCCTCCAGTGRCGCTCTGCGTCACGCCGTACGAAGGGACGCGGAGCGTCCGGGGCTGCATTCCCACGCAGAGCGTGGGAACGATCATGACCGGGTGGCGTGGTAAAGGCTCACATGCCGAAACTCTTCAGGCTCGGCCAGATCCGGCAATGTCATCGCTTCCAGCATTTCAATGCGCTGATACAACGGATGACGAAAATCCCTGACGCGAGAATCGGCCACCAGCGCCTCTTTGCCTCGGGTTAAAAACTCATCGAGCAGTGGCAGATTCGCCCGGTCGTAGAGCACATCGGCGACCAAAATCAGATCAAACCGGTCTGCCTCGGCGAAAAAGTCGGTCGAGTAGGTGAGGTGGACATCATTGAGTTGCGCGTTCGCCCGGCATGCGGCAATCGCCAGCGGGTCGAGGTCACAGGCCACCACTTCCAGCGCACCGGCCTTCACGGCTGCAATCCCCGCGACACCGGAACCGGCACCGAAATCCAGCACCCGTTTGCCTTTGACCCACTCGGGGAACTCGACGAGATAGCGCGCCACCGCCAGGCCGCTGGCCCAGCAAAAACTCCAGTACGGCGGCTCATGCAGAATCCGCCGGGTTTCCTCCGGGCTGAACGCGCGGTCCATGTTGTCGCCGTCGATCAGCCAGAGTTTCAGGTCGGTCTCAGGCAGTGCGACAGGTACAAGCTGCGCATCACCGAGCAGTTCACCCAAGGCCTGTTGCAGGTCGAGCGGTGCATTCATGGCGCTTTGACAAATTGCAGCTGACCCAAAGCCTGGGTGGTTGGCTGCGAGATGATCCGCGACGGCAGATGCAAAATCAGCTGCCCGGACTGGCTGGCACGGCCGCGCAGTTCAACGCGGGCACCRGACGGGAACGATTCCGGGTTGAAGCGCAGGTGAAACGGCAGCACTTGATTGGTGCCGATCAGGCTGGAGCTGGCAAGCAATTGTTGCGGGCGATCCTTTTCGTCGATCACCAGCAGCGCCAGTTCGACTTCGGCCCCGGCCGGCACGCCTTGCAAGGTACCGCTCAATTCACGTTGATACGCCGGTAGCGGTCCGAGGTTGGCCGACTCTTGCGCTTTTTTCTGCGCAGCCTGCGGGGCGGGCCCTGGCGTCGGCGGCTGGGGCTGGGGCGCATCGCTGCTGCAGGCCACCAGCAGGCTGAAAAGACTGAGCAAAACGAGCGGTCTTAAGGACATTTACGGCTCCAGCGAGGTGAAATCCATGGATCAAACACTATAGCCGTCTGTATACCGCAAACCCTATGGCTTGTCTTGCCACGGGGATGCGCTACCATGGCCCTCCCTTTTTTTGTTGCCTGCCACCATGCACTGTCCCTTCTGCGGTGCCAACGACACCAAGGTCATCGACTCGCGTCTGGTCGCCGAGGGCGAACAGGTGCGCCGCCGGCGTGAATGCCTGGCCTGCGGCGAGCGTTTCACGACGTTCGAGACTGCCGAACTGGTGTTGCCGCGCCTGATCAAAACCGACGGCAGCCGTCAGCCGTTCGACGAAGAAAAACTGCGCGCCGGCATGCAACGTGCGCTGGAGAAGCGCCCGGTGAGTGTCGAGCGCCTCGAATCGTCGCTGGTGCACATCAAACACAAACTGCGTGCCACCGGTGAGCGAGAGGTCAAATCCCTCGTGGTCGGTGAACTGGTGATGGCCGAGCTGCAAAAGCTCGATGAAGTCGCCTACATTCGCTTCGCTTCGGTGTATCGCCGCTTCCAGGACCTCAACGAGTTCCGCGAAGAGATCGATCGCCTGGCCCGTGAGCCGGTGAAAGAATGAATACGCCCGCAGAACTTGCCATCCTCGATGCCCATTACATGGCCCGCGCGCTGGAACTGGCGCGTAAAGGCCATTACACGACCCACCCCAACCCTCGGGTGGGCTGTGTGATCGTGCGTGACGGGCAGATTGTCGGCGAAGGCTGGCACGTGCGCACCGGCGAACCGCATGCGGAAGTCCACGCCCTGCAAGCCGCCGGCGACGAGGCCCGTGGCGCCACCGCCTACGTGACGCTGGAGCCGTGCAGCCACCACGGCCGCACGCCGCCCTGCGCCGATGCCCTGGTGAATGCCGGGGTCGCCCGTGTGGTCGCGGCCATGCAGGACCCGAACCCGGAAGTCGCCGGTCGCGGTCTGCAACGCCTGGCCCAAGCCGGTATCGCTACCGAAAGCGGCGTGCTGGAAGGTGAAGCGCGCCAGCTCAATCAAGGTTTTCTCAAGCGCATGGAGTACGGCTTGCCGTTCGTGCGGGTCAAGTTGGCCATGAGCCTGGACGGTCGCACTGCGATGGAAAGTGGCGAAAGCCAATGGATCACCGGCCCGGCGGCGCGTTCGGCGGTGCAACGCCTGCGTGCACAGGCCAGCGTGGTGCTGACCGGTGCCGACACGGTGCTGGCGGACAATGCCCGGTTGACCGTGCGTGCTGACGAATTAGGCCTGGACCCGGAGCAAACCGCTTTGGCCATGAGCCGGCCGCCGCTGCGCGTGCTGATCGATGGTCGTCTGCGGGTGCCGCTGAATGCGCCGTTCTTCAAGTCCGGCCCGGCGTTGGTCGCCACTTGCGTAGCAGTTGAGGAGCAGTACGCCAACGGCCCGGAATGCCTGATCGTGCCCGGCGTTGACGGTCAGGTCGATCTGCATCAGTTGCTCATCGAACTCGCCCATCGCGGAGTCAATGAAGTGCTGGTCGAAGCCGGTCCCCGACTGGCCGGCGCTTTCGCTCAGCAAGGCCTGGTGGATGAGTTCCAGATTTTCATCGCCGGCAAGTTCCTCGGCTCCTCGGCGCGGCCACTGCTCGACTGGCCGCTCGCGCACATGAAGGATGCGCCCGAGCTCAAAATCACCGAAATTCGTGCGGTTGGCGATGACTGGCGGGTCACTGCCATTCCTTCGCCAGCCGCCAGCGTATAATTCCTGGCCGCTGCCTAGACGGCTTTGTTCTCGAGGAGGGCTCCATGTTTACCGGCATCATCGAATCCATCGGCAGTATTCGTGCATTGACCCCAAAAGGCGGAGATGTGCGGGTACACGTAGCAACCGGCAAGCTCGACCTGAGCGACGTCAAACTGGGCGACAGCATCGCGGTCAACGGCGTGTGCCTGACTGCCGTTGAGTTGCCTGGCAACGGCTTTGCCGCCGATGTCAGCCGCGAAACCCTCGACTGCACGGCCATGAATGACCTCAAAAGCGGCAGCCCGGTGAACCTGGAAAAGGCCCTGACCCCGACCACTCGCCTCGGCGGGCATCTGGTCAGCGGTCATGTCGATGGCGTGGGCGAAGTGGTTACCCGTACCGAAAATGCGCGTGCCGTTGAGTTCCGCATCCGCGCCCCTAAAGACCTGGCCAAGTACATCGCCCATAAAGGCTCAATCACTGTCGACGGCACCAGCCTGACCGTGAACGCGGTCGATGGCGCCGAGTTCCTGCTGACGATCATTCCGCACACCCTGAGCGAAACCATCATGGCGTCGTACCAGCCAGGTCGCCGGGTGAACCTGGAAGTCGACTTGCTGGCCCGTTATCTGGAGCGCCTGCTGCTGGGCGACAAGGCCGCCGAGCCTACGACTGGCAGCACCATTACTGAAAGCTTTCTGGCCCAAAACGGCTACCTCAAATCCTGAAGCTCAAATTTCAAAGAAAGGGGGTGCCTTGTGGCGCTCAATAGCATCGAAGAACTGGTTGAAGATATCCGCCAAGGCAAGATGGTCATCCTCATGGATGACGAAGACCGCGAGAACGAAGGCGACCTGATCATGGCCGCCGAGTGCTGCAAGCCCGAGCACATCAACTTCATGGCCAAGCACGCCCGTGGCCTGATTTGCATGCCGATGAGCCGCGAGCGCTGCGAACTGCTGAAACTGCCGTTGATGGCGCCACGCAACGGTTCCGGCTTCGGCACCAAGTTCACCGTGTCGATCGAAGCGGCCGAAGGCGTAACCACCGGCATCTCCGCCGCCGACCGCGCGCGCACTGTGCAAGCGGCCGCCGCCAAAGACGCCAAGGCTGAAGACATCGTCAGCCCTGGCCACATCTTCCCGCTGATGGCCCAGGCTGGTGGCACTCTGGCCCGCGCTGGTCACACTGAAGCCGCCTGCGACCTGGCGCGCATGGCCGGTTTCGAACCAAGCGGAGTGATCTGCGAAGTGATGAACGACGACGGCACCATGTCCCGTCGCGCTGAACTGGAAGCGTTCGCCGCTGAACACAACATCAAGATCGGCACCATCGCCGACCTGATCCACTATCGGATGATCCACGAACGTACCGTTCAGCGGATTGCCGAGCAGCCACTGGACAGCGAACTGGGCCAATTCAACCTGGTGACCTATCGTGATTCCGTGGAAGGCGACGTGCACATGGCCCTGACCCTGGGCACTGTCTGCGCCGAAGAACCGACTCTGGTTCGCGTGCACAACATGGACCCGCTGCGCGACCTGCTGATGGTCAAGCAACCGGGCCGCTGGAGCCTGCGCGCCGCCATGGCTGCGGTTGCCGAGGCTGGCAGCGGTGTGGTGCTGTTACTTGGTCACCCGCTCGATGGCGACGTGTTGCTGGCACACATTCGCGAAACCGCTGATCAAGCGGCCGTGAAAAAACCGACCACCTACAGCATCGTCGGTGCCGGTTCGCAGATCCTTCGGGACCTGGGCGTACGCAAAATGCGCCTGATGAGTGCGCCAATGAAATTTAATGCGATATCCGGTTTCGATCTGGAAGTTGTAGAATACGTGCCCTCCGAATAATGACCGGTTGTTTCCAGTCCTTGATTCGCGGCTAAAAAATCACTGAGGGACGCGTAGAAACGCGTCCCGGCTCTTTAAGAGATCTAACGAATGACCCTGAAGACCATCGAAGGTACCTTCATCGCCCCTAAAGGCCGCTACGCTTTGGTAGTGGGCCGTTTCAACAGCTTTGTCGTTGAAAGTCTGGTCAGCGGTGCAGTGGATGCCCTGGTTCGCCACGGCGTAAGCGAAAGTGACATCACCATCATCCGCGCTCCTGGCGCCTTCGAAATTCCGCTGGTTGCGCAGAAAGTCGCTCAGAAGGGCGAATACGCGGCAATCATCGCTCTGGGCGCGGTCATTCGTGGCGGTACTCCGCACTTCGAATACGTGGCAGGCGAATGCACCAAGGGCCTGGCCCAGGTGTCCATGGAGTTCGGCGTTCCAGTCGCTTTCGGCGTGCTGACCGTTGATTCCATCGAGCAAGCCATCGAACGTTCCGGCACCAAGGCCGGTAACAAAGGTGCTGAAGCTGCCCTGTCCGCTCTGGAAATGGTCAGCCTGCTGGCGCAGTTGGAGGCCAAGTGATTAGCGACGAAAGCGATCGTTTCAACCCGCGCGATCCAAAGCCTGCGGATGCCGGCAAGCCATCGAAAAGCGTCAAGCGTCGCGAAGCCCGTCAGCTCGCGACTCAGGCGCTGTACCAATGGCACATGGCCAAGCAGTCTTTGAACGAGATCGAAGCGCAGTTCCGGGTCGATAACGATTTCAGTGATGTCGATGCCGCGTACTTCCACGACATCCTGCACGGCGTTCCGGCGCACCGCACCGAGATCGATACGGCCCTGGCTCCGTGCCTGGACATTACGATCGAAGAGCTGGACCCGGTTGAACTGGCCGTTCTGCGCCTGTCCACCTGGGAATTGATCAAGCGCGTCGACGTGCCGTACCGCGTTGTGATCAACGAAGGTATCGAACTGGCGAAAGTCTTCGGTTCCACCGATGGCCACAAGTTCGTCAACGGTGTACTCGACAAACTGGCCCCGCGTCTGCGTGAAGCTGAAGTGAAGGCGTTCAAGCGCTGATTTGCGCTTGCAGTGTCCTGTCTCRCCRATACTGTTCRTTTTTTAGCGGCGTCTGGTGTCGCCATACTGCGTTGC
>NZ_JBFUKU010000030.1:0-33995 GCF_056400685.1 Pseudomonas sp. P5_A12
CCGTACAGGCTGCGCAGACTGCCTTCGAGAGTCCGGCCTGGCGAGGTCTCACCGCCACCGCTCGCGGCAAACTGCTTCGCCGCCTGGGCGATCTGATCGCTGAAAACAAGGAACAACTGGCGCAGCTGGAAAGCCGCGACAACGGCAAACTGATTCGCGAGACTCGCGGTCAGGTCGGTTATCTGCCGGAATTCTTTCACTACACCGCAGGCCTGGCTGACAAACTGGAAGGCGGCACGCTGCCACTGGACAAGCCGGACCTGTTTGCCTACACCGTGCACGAGGCCATGGGCGTGGTCGCCGCGATCATCCCGTGGAACAGCCCGCTGTACCTGACGGCGATCAAACTGGCCCCGGCCCTCGCGGCAGGCAACACCATCGTGATCAAGCCGTCCGAGCACGCCTCGGCGACCATTCTCGAACTGGCGCGCCTGGCGCTGGAAGCCGGGATTCCACCCGGTGTGGTCAACGTTGTCACCGGTTATGGACCGAGCACCGGTGCGGCCCTCACCCGCCATCCGCTGGTACGCAAAATCGCTTTCACCGGCGGTGCGGCGACCGCGCGGCATGTTGTGCGCAGCAGCGCCGAAAACTTCGCCAAGCTGTCGCTGGAACTGGGCGGTAAATCACCGAACATCATTTTCGCCGATGCTGACCTCGACAGCGCGATCAACGGCGCGATCGCCGGGATCTATGCCGCGTCCGGGCAAAGCTGTGTATCCGGCTCCCGTTTGTTGGTGCAGGACGAAATCTACGATGAATTCGTCGGCCGCTTGGTGGAACGCGCCCAGCGCATCCGCATCGGCAACCCGCAGGAAGACAGCAGCGAAATGGGCCCGATGGCCACCTCCCAGCAACTGGCGGTGGTTGAAGGTCTGGTCGCTGATGCCATTGCCGAAGGCGCGAAACTGCGCCTGGGCGGCAAGCGTCCGGCCAATCTCGGTGACGGTTGGTACTACGAGCCGACGCTGTTCGAGTGCGATAGCAACTCGATGAAAATCATGCAGGAAGAAGTGTTCGGCCCGGTGGCTTCAGTCATTCGTTTCAAGGACGAAGCCGAAGCCCTGGCGATCGCCAACGACTCGCAGTTCGGCCTCGCCGCCGGCATCTGGACCCGCGACCTGGGCCGTGCCCATCGCCTGGCCCGGGACGTGCGTTCGGGGATCATTTGGGTCAACACCTACCGCGCCGTGTCGGCCATGGCGCCAATCGGCGGTTTCAAAAACAGCGGCTATGGACGCGAAAGCGGCATCGATTCGGTGCTGGCCTACACCGAGCTGAAAACGGTGTGGATCAACCTCTCCCAGGCACCGATGCCTGATCCGTTTGTGATGCGTTAGGAGTCCTGAGAAATGATCGAACCCGGCATTTACAAAGACGTCATGAGCTCGTTCCCGTCCGGGGTCACGATAGTGACCACCCTGGACCCGGACGGCGGCATCGTCGGCATTACCGCCAGCGCCTTCAGTGCACTGTCGATTGACCCGGCACTGGTGCTGTTTTGCCCCAATTACGCTTCCGATACCTACCCGGTGTTGCGCGACAGCAAGCAGTTCGCGATTCATCTGCTGTCCGCCGACCAGACCGCCGAAGCCTATGCCTTTGCTGGCAAAGGCAAGGACAAGGCCAGCGGCATCGACTGGCACCTGAGCGAGTTGGGCAACCCGCTGCTGCTCAAAGCCACCGCGATCATCGAGTGCGAACTGTGGCGCGAATACGATGGCGGTGATCACGCCATTATCGTTGGCGCGGTGAAGAACCTGATTCTTCCCGAGCAACCCGTGACGCCGATGATCTATCACAAGGGCAAGCTGGGCCCCCTGCCCGCCCTGGCCTGATGGCTTCACACAAATCCCTGTAGAAGCCCGGCTTGCCGGCGAAGGCGTACCTGAGGACGCCTTCGCCGGYAAGCCGGGCTYCTACAGGTAATCACTCTTTTCTCCAGGAGCCAGCATGAGCCCAGCAGCCACGCAACTGTTCCGCCAGCAGGCCTACATCGGCGGCCAATGGCTGGATGCGCCCGATGGTGCGCAACAAGACATTTTCAATCCCGCCACCGGCGAACTGATTGGCCGGGTGCCGAACCTTGGCGCCGCCGAAGCGCGCCAGGCCATCGATATCGCCAATCAAGCCTGGCCAGCCTGGCGTGCAATTACCGCCAAAGAACGCAGTAATCTGCTCAAGCGCTGGCACGCCCTGATGCTGGAAAACGCCGACGCCCTTGCCGAAATCCTTACCCTGGAACAGGGCAAGCCCCTGGCCGAAGCCAAGGGTGAAATCCTCTACGCAGCCAGCTTCATCGAGTGGTTCGCTGAAGAAGCCAAACGCATCTACGGTGACACCATTCCCAGCCACAAGGGCGATGCACGCATTGTCGTCAGCAAAGAGCCGATTGGTGTCGTTGCGGCGATCACGCCATGGAACTTCCCTGCGGCGATGATCACTCGCAAGGCCGGTCCGGCACTGGCCGCGGGTTGTCCGTGCATCGTCAAACCGGCGCCGGAGACTCCATTTTCGGCACTGGCCATGGCTGCGCTGGCCGAACAGGCCGGCATCCCGCCTGGTATTTTCAACGTGATCACCGGCGATGCCATCGCCATCGGTGCTGAACTCACGGCAAGCCCATTGGTGCGCAAACTGTCGTTCACCGGCTCCACGGCCATTGGCAAGTTGCTGATGGCGCAGTGCGCGCCGACGCTGAAGAAGGTTTCGCTGGAACTGGGCGGGAACGCGCCGTTCATTGTCTTCGACGATGCCGACCTGGAGCGTGCAGTGGAAGGCGCGCTGATCGCCAAGTTTCGCAATGCCGGCCAGACCTGTGTCTGCGTCAATCGCTTCCTGGTGCAGGCCGGTATTCACGAAGCCTTCGTCGCGCGGTTGGCCGAACGGGTTTCGCAACTCAACGTCGGTAGCGGTTTCGATGCCGGAGTCAATCAAGGACCACTGATCAACGAGCGCGCTGTGACCAAGGTTGAAGACCATGTGCAAGACGCGCTGGCACAAGGTGCGCAGTTGCTTTGTGGCGGCGAGCGTCACGCGTTGGGTCACGGCTTCTTCCAGCCGACAGTGTTGGCCGGCGTGACGAGCGCGATGAAAGTCGCCCAAGAAGAAACCTTTGGCCCATTGGCCGCCGTGTTCCGCTTCGACAGTGAAGCTCAAGCGATCCAAATGGCCAACGACACCGAATTCGGCCTGGCAGCCTACTGCTACACCCGCGACCTGGGCCGCGCCTGGCGCATGAGCGAGGCGCTGGAATACGGCATGGTCGGGATCAACGAAGGGCTGATTTCCACTGAGGTCGCGCCTTTTGGCGGGATCAAATCCTCGGGTCTGGGCCGCGAAGGTTCCAAGTACGGCATCGAAGACTACCTTGAACTTAAATACACCCTGATGGGCGGGCTCTAGGTCATGTTGGTCACATTGTACGAGTCCGGCTTGCCGGCGAGGGCGTTCTTGAAGATGCTTTCGCCGGCAAGCCGGGCTCCTACAGAACAGCATTGATATCCGTGCCCCACGGAGACAATCGAAATGAGCAACGAGAAGTATGAAAAAGGCTTGCAGATCCGCACCCAGGTGCTGGGTGAAGCCTATGTGAAACGCTCCATCGAGAATGCCGACGACTTCACCCGTCCGTTGCAGGAAATGGTCACCGAGTACTGCTGGGGCCACGTCTGGGGTCGTGAGGGTTTGTCGCTCAAAGAACGCAGCATGATCAACCTGGCCATGATCTCGGCCCTCAACCGGCCACACGAACTGAAGCTGCATGTGCGTGGTGCCTTGCGTAACGGCCTGAGTCGTGAGCAAATACGCGAAATTCTGCTTCAGGTCGGCATATATTGCGGTGTACCCGCTGCCGTCGACAGTTTCCGGCTCGCCCGCGAAGCGTTCGCCGAAGCCGATGCCGAGGCCTCCAGTTAACCCTTGGCTGTTTGATTGAATGAGTACGGATGATCCAAAGGATCGAAGTGCTCTTTTTGCATGGACAGCCACATTGAGAGCGGACCCCATGAAACGCCTGCCACTCGACGACAGCTTCAAGGTCAATCGCAACCCCGTTACCCTGCGCGAAATCGTGCTGGATAAACTGCGAAGCGCCATCATGAACTTCCAGCTGCTCCCGGGAGACCGTCTGGTCGAACGCGATCTGTGCGATCGCTTGGGCGTCAGCCGTACCTCTGTGCGCGAAGCGTTGCGCCACCTGGAGTCCGAAGGTCTGGTGGAATTCGCCGACGCCAAGGGCCCACGGGTGGCGATCATTACCCTGGCCGATGCCGTCGATATCTATGAGCTGCGTTGCGTGCTCGAAGGGCTGATCGTTCAGCTGTTCACCCTGCGTGCCAAGGCCAAGGACATCAAGGCCTTGGAAAAAGCCCTGGAGGAAAATCGCCAGGCGCTCAAGGAAGGCGAACTGCAACAAGTCATCGACTCCGTGCAAGGTTTCTACGACGTCCTGCTCGAAGGCTCCGGCAACCACGTCGCGGCCACTCAGCTGCGTCAGCTTCAGGCGCGCATCAGCTACCTGCGCGCAACGTCGGTGTCCCAGGAAAACCGTCGTGGCGCCAGCAACCAGGAAATGGAACGCATGGTCGAGGCGATCAAGAGCGGTGATCCTCTGGCCGCTCACCAGGCTTGCGTCGACCATGTCCGCGCCGCCGCCACCGTCGCCCTCGATTACCTCAAGCGCAAGCAGGACGAGACCGGGGCGATCCCCGCGATCACCCAGCCCATCGCGCTCAAAGAACCGCGCATAGGTCGCTAATCATGTTCAGCCCGAGCTTTTGTCCAAAGTGCGGCGGCAATGACCTCGGTCAGCAGCAACCGCCGGGCGATACGCACGAGCGCCTGATGTGCCGCAGCTGCGGCTACATCCACTACATCAATCCGAAAATCATTGCCGGCTGCATCATCGAGCAGGACGGCAAGTATTTGCTCTGCCAACGCGCGATTCCGCCGCGTCCCGGCACCTGGACGCTGCCGGCGGGTTTCATGGAAGCTGGCGAAACCACCGAACAGGCAGCGTTGCGTGAGGTCTGGGAAGAGAGTGGCGTGCGGGGCGAAATCCTCTCACCCTACTCGATCTTCAGCGTGCCGAAGATCAGCGAGGTGTACATCATCTTCCGTGCCATCGCCCTGGAAATCACCGGCCAGTTCGGGCCGGAAACCCTCGACTACAAATTCTTTGCGCCTGAGGACATCCCTTGGGACAGCATCTATTACCCGGCGATCCGGCAGATCCTCGAGCGTTACATCGAGGAACGGCAGGCCGGCGTCTATGGCATCTACATCGGCAACGACGACAGCGGCAAGATTCACTTCATACGCTAGCGAAAACCGCTATCCCCCGTAGGAGCCGGCTTGCCGGCTCCTACGTGGTTATGTGGCGTTTTTCACGCTGGCGCTACACCCTCGACAATAATCACCTCGGCCCGAGCCGCGCCCTCGCGATGCCCTTTCGCCTCCTGATAAAGATCTGACCGATAGCAGGCCAGCGCCTGTTCGTAAGAGTCGAATTCAATCACCACGCTGCGTTGCGGCGTCGGCCGACCTTCCATCGCCTCACTGCGCCCGCCGCGCGCCAGCAACCGACCGCCATATTTGGCAAATGCCTGCGGTGCCCGTTGGGTGTATTGGCTGTATTGATCGGGGTCGGTGACATCCACGTGAGCAATCCAGTACGCCTTCATAGTGACCTCTCGGTTGATTTTGTATTATGGTATACCACAATATATTTCCATCAAACACTGAGAATCCCGACATGGCCTTCAACAGTATCGAAGAAATCATCGAAGACTATCGCCAAGGCAAAATGGTGCTGCTGGTCGATGACGAGGACCGGGAAAATGAAGGCGACCTGTTGCTGGCAGCCGACTGTTGCACAGCCCAAGCCATCAGCTTCATGGCCCGCGAGGCGCGAGGCCTGATTTGCCTGACGTTGACCGACGACCACTGCCAGCGCCTGGGTCTGGAGCAAATGGTTCCGAGCAATGGCAGTGTGTTCAGCACCGCGTTTACTGTGTCCATCGAGGCCGCCACCGGGGTGACTACCGGCATCTCCGCGGCGGACCGGGCGCGGACCGTTGAGGCGGCGGTTGCTCCGAATGCCGGGCCCGCCGATCTGGTGCAACCGGGTCACATCTTTCCGTTACGCGCCAAGGAAGGCGGCGTGCTGACCCGCGCCGGTCATACCGAGGCTGGCTGCGACCTGGCGCGCCTGGCAGGCTTCACGCCGGCCTCGGTGATCGTCGAAGTCATGAACGATGACGGCACGATGGCCCGCCGGCCGGACCTGGAAGTGTTCGCGCGCAAGCACGGCATCAAGATTGGCACCATCGCCGACCTGATTCACTACCGCCTGAGTACCGAACACACCGTGGTGCGCATCGGTGAACGCGAGCTGCCGACCGTGCACGGCACCTTTCGTCTGATCACCTTTGAGGATCGCATCGAAGGCGGTGTGCACATGGCCATGGTGATGGGCAATGTGCACCGGGATGAGCCAACGCTGGTGCGCGTGCACGTGATTGATCCGCTACGCGACCTGGTGGGTGCCGAGTACAGCGGTCCGACCAACTGGACGCTATGGGCCGCGTTGCAGCGGATTGCCGAAGAAGGTCGTGGCGTGGTGGTGGTGTTGGCCAACCATGAGTCGTCCCAGGCGTTGCTCGAGCGTGTACCGCAACTCACGCAGCCGCCTCGCCAGTTCAGCCGTTCGCAGTCACGTATCTATTCTGAAGTGGGGACTGGGGCGCAGATCCTGCAAGACCTTGGCGTGGGCAAACTGCGTCATCTCGGGCCACCGCTCAAATATGCGGGTTTGACCGGGTACGACCTGGAAGTCGTAGAAAGCATCCCGTTCGCCCAGTGACATCGTTGCAACACAATCCCTGTGGGAGCGGGCTTGCCCGCGATAACGATCCCACAGGCCCATTGATTCTGGATGTGCCACCGTCTTCGCGGGCAAGCCCGCTCCCACAGGGATTGTGTTGACTGATTGGCCCGGGCAAGAGATCAGAGCCCAAAAAAACTCACTTTCGGCTGATAGCCGGTACGGCAAAGTGCTTGCACAAAGTTTGGAATACCATAATATGATATTCCATAGACCGAACGATTTGGCCAAGTGCGCCCGGCAGGGAAAGCACCAATAACAGTTCTTGGCACGGTCGCCTTTTAAGGCCAGATGRACCTACTGCTCCCGATAGGCGGGCATTACCAAGCCCGCTCAAAAACACAACAAATGAGGGCGTGAAAATGGTGTTGAACAAACGTGCAACCGCAGTACTGTTTGCGGGTTTGCTGGCCACGGTCAGTCACGTGGCAATGGCGGCTGAAAGCGTCAACTTCGTCAGTTGGGGCGGCAGCACTCAGGATGCGCAAAAGCAAGCCTGGGCCGATCCGTTCAGCAAGGCCGGCGGCATCACTGTGGTCCAGGATGGCCCCACCGACTACGGCAAACTCAAAGCCATGGTCGAAAGCGGCAACGTGCAGTGGGACGTGGTGGATGTCGAAGCTGACTTCGCCTTGCGCGCCGCCGCCGAAGGCCTGCTCGRACCCCTCGATTTCAAAGTCATCGATCGCAATAAAATCGACCCGCGGTTCGTCTCCGATCACGGCGTTGGCTCGTTCTTCTTTTCCTTCGTCCTCGGCTACAACGAGAGCAAACTCGGCGCCAACAAACCCCAGGACTGGTCCTCGCTGTTCGACACCAAGACCTTCCCCGGCAAACGTGCCCTCTATAAATGGCCAAGCCCTGGCGTGCTGGAATTGGCGCTACTGGCCGATGGCGTAGCCGCCGACAAGCTCTATCCGCTGGACCTGGACCGCGCCTTCAAGAAACTCGACACCATCAAGAAAGACATCGTCTGGTGGGGCGGCGGCGCTCAGTCGCAACAGTTGCTGGCCTCCGGCGAAGCGAGCATGGGGCAGTTCTGGAACGGCCGCATTCACGCCCTGCAAGAAGACGGCGCCCCTGTCGGCGTGAGCTGGAAACAGAACCTGGTCATGGCCGACATCCTGGTCATTCCCAAAGGTTCGAAAAACAAGGACGCCGCCATGAAGTTCCTGGCTAACGCCAGCAGTGCCAAGGGCCAGGCCGACTTCTCCAACCTGACCGCCTACGCGCCGGTCAACGTCGACAGCGTCGCGCTCCTGGATTCGGCTTTGGCACCTAACCTGCCGACTGCCTACGCTAAGGATCAGATCACCCTTGATTTCGCGTATTGGGCCAAAAACGGTCCTGCCATCGCGACACGGTGGAACGAATGGCTGGTCAAATGAAAATGACGGTAACCGCGTCCCGTCAACCCACTGCAACCGGTAGCGTCAATGACGCTGCCGGCCCGGCCCTCGGCAAGGCGGCTGTGATGAGGCAATCCCCGACTCTGGCACAACGCTGGCGTGGTTCGAGCAACCTGATCCCCGCCCTGCTGTTCCTCGGCCTGTTCTTTCTGGCGCCGTTGATTGGCCTGCTGCTGCGTGGCGTGCTTGAACCGGTGCCGGGGCTGGGCAACTACGAACAACTGTTCGCCAACTCGGCGTATGCCAGGGTACTGCTCAACACCTTTTCGGTGGCTGGTCTGGTGACACTGTTCAGCCTGCTGCTGGGTTTCCCGCTGGCCTGGGCGATTACGCTGGTGCCGCGTGGCTGGGGTCGCTGGATTCTCAACATCGTGTTGTTGTCGATGTGGACCAGCCTCCTTGCGCGCACCTACTCCTGGCTTGTGCTGCTCCAAGCTTCGGGGGTCATCAACAAGGCGTTGATGGCGATGGGCATCATCGATCAACCGCTGGAGATGGTGCATAACCTCACCGGCGTGGTGATCGGCATGAGCTACATCATGATCCCGTTCATCGTCCTGCCGCTGCAGGCGACCATGCAGGCAATCGACCCGATGATTCTGCAAGCCGGCTCGATCTGCGGTGCCAGTCCCTGGACCAACTTCTTCCGGGTGTTCCTGCCGCTGTGCCGGCCGGGCCTGTTTTCCGGTGGACTGATGGTGTTTGTGATGTCTCTCGGTTACTACGTCACCCCGGCGCTGCTGGGGGGTGCGCAGAACATGATGCTGCCCGAGTTCATCATTCAGCAGGTGCAATCGTTCCTCAACTGGGGCCTGGCGAGCGCCGGTGCCGCATTGTTGATCGTCATCACGCTGGTGTTGTTCTACTTCTACCTGAAGCTTCAACCGGAATCCCCGGTTGGCGCCAGCAAC
This sequence comes from Pseudomonas sp. P5_A12, assembly GCF_056400685.1. Classification (NCBI taxonomy): domain Bacteria; kingdom Pseudomonadati; phylum Pseudomonadota; class Gammaproteobacteria; order Pseudomonadales; family Pseudomonadaceae; genus Pseudomonas; species Pseudomonas sp. P5_A12. The sequence goes on from NZ_JBFUKU010000030.1 coordinate 9,207, forward strand.
GCGAGGTAAGCCGTCATGCTCCTGACCCCTAATGCCATGAGCCGTCGGATGCGCTTCGGCCTGTACACCACCACCGGGCTGATCGGACTGTTCCTGTTGCTGCCGATCGTGTTCATCGTGCTGCTGTCGTTCGGATCGTCGCAATGGCTGGTGTTCCCGCCACCCGGCTGGACGCTGAAATGGTACGGCCAGTTCTTCTCCAACGCCGACTGGATGAACGCTGCAATGGCCAGCCTCAAGGTGGCGGTGTTGACGACGTTCTTCGCCGTGGCCCTGGGCCTGCCCACTGCATTTGCCCTGGTGCGCGGCCGCTTCCCTGGCCGGGAAATGCTCTACGGCTTGTTCACCCTGCCGATGATCGTGCCCTTGGTGATCATCGCCGTGGCGGTGTACGCGCTGTTCCTGAAACTGGGCTACACCGGGACGATGTTCGCTTTCGTGGTAAGCCACGTCATCGTGGCATTGCCGTTCACCATCATCTCGATCATCAACTCGCTGAAGCTGTTCGACCAGTCGATCGAKGATGCCGCGGTGATCTGCGGTGCATCACGCCTGCAAGCGGTGTTCAAGGTGACCTTTCCGGCGATCCGTCCGGGCATGGTGGCCGGCGCCCTCTTCGCCTTCCTCGTCTCGTGGGATGAAGTGGTCTTGAGCGTGATGATGGCCAGTCCGACCCTGCAAACCCTTCCCGTCAAAATGTGGACCACCCTGCGCCAGGACCTGACGCCCGTGATCGCCGTYGCCTCGACGCTGCTGATCGGCCTCTCGGTATTGGTCATGGTGATCGCCGCCGCACTGCGCCGGCGCAATGAAATCAGCGCCTGAGCGCGCAGGAGTACGACATGAGTGCAGTGATCAAAGATTCCGCTCAACAGAATGACCAGCCGCTGGTCAGCCTGCGCAACCTGAACAAGCACTACGGCGACTTTGCCGCCGTGGACAACATCTCGCTGGACATCAAGGACGGTGAATTCCTCACCTTCCTTGGCTCCAGCGGCTCAGGCAAAAGCACCACCCTGTCGATGCTGGCCGGTTTCGAAACACCGAGCAGCGGCGAGATTCTGGTCAATGGCCAGTCGCTGGTCAACGTGCCGCCGCACAAGCGTGACATTGGCATGGTGTTTCAGCGTTACTCGTTGTTCCCGCATTTGTCAGTGCGCGACAACATCGCTTTCCCATTGGCGATTCGCAAATTGGCCACCGCTGAACGTGAACGTCGGGTCGATGCGATGCTCAAGCTGGTGCAACTGGAACAATTCGCCCATCGCCGCCCTTCGCAACTCTCAGGGGGCCAGCAACAACGCGTCGCCATTGCCCGGGCGCTGGTCTATGAGCCACGCATTCTGTTGATGGATGAACCCCTGGGTGCGCTGGATAAAAAGCTGCGCGAAGATTTGCAGGATGAACTGCGCCAACTGCATCGGCGCTTGGGCATCACCATTGTCTATGTGACCCACGACCAGGAAGAAGCCATGCGTTTGTCCCAGCGCATCGCGATTTTCAGTCACGGCAAGATCGTCGGTCTGGGCAGCGGCTATGACCTGTACCAGAACCCGCCGAATGCATTCGTCGCCTCGTTCCTGGGTAACTCGAACTTCCTCAAGTTGAAGGCTCAGGGCAACGCGGTGGCTTCGTTTGAAGGGCAATCGCTGTCGATCCGCCTGACAGCCGGTTTGCAAACCAATCAGGATGTGCTGCTGATGGTGCGGCCGGAAAAGGCGTTGGCACTGAGTATTGAGCAAGCCGCTCAGGAGCCGCTGGCCGCGGGCTGGAATGAAGTCTCTGCCAAGGTTGTGGAGGTGCTGTTCCTGGGCGAAAGCCAGACTTGCAGCGTAGTGACCTCGGGCGGTACGTCGATGACGGTCAAGGCACTTTCAGCGGCTGGCATGCCAATGAAGGCGGGGGATCCGGTGCGTGTGCGCTGGGCTACTGCGGATGCCTGCGTTTATACCGAATGGGCTGAGAGCGATTTGAACAAGGCTGCTGGGGCGCATTGATTTTTTAATGTCCTCGGTAGTGGGCTGTTAGTTAAGTGCCACTCTTGGGTCGCCGCAACGTCGGGTTGCGGTGGCCTTTTTTTTTGTCTGGTTAGTAAGCGTACATATCCGTTTCTGCGGTAACGGCGGCTGGCGGTTTCGCTCTTACAGCGAGTCACTTTCGAAAAGCGCGAAAGTAACCAAAGCGCTTCTGCCCCGCCATTCGGTGCCTCGCCCAGGCTCGGCATGCCCTCACTCCGGCATTGCTCCGGGGGCCCGCCGCCATCGGCCATCCATGGCCGGGGGCGGCTACCGCGGCATCCATGCCACGGTGCCCCCCTACGCAACACTTGCGTTCGGCCTCTGGGAAAGGGGCAAAAGATCAAGATCAAGATCAAAAGCCGAAGCAACGGCAACGGCAAGATCAACAGCTTCGCGAGCAAGTCGAATCGTCGCACCGCCGCTCCCGCAGTTGGACAGGGTACATCCCTGAAAGATTGGTCGGCTGTCAGGCAGCCTTCGCTGGCAAGTCAGCTCCTACAGTAGATCGGCGTACGGCTTTTGCTTCTCACCACTCAACAGGCCGAGCGTTAGCTCGCCTGCAGCTTTTGATTTTGACGCACCGCCCCCTCGAGAGGCCGAGCGCAGGTTCTGCGCAGTGGGCAACCCGGCATGGATGCCGGGTTAGCCGCCCCCGGCCATGGATGGCCGATGGCGGCGGGCCCMCGGAGCAGGACCGGAGCGAGGGCATGCCGAGCCACAGCGAGGCACCGAACGAAAGGGGCAAGAGCCCTTGGTTACTTGGGGCTTTTCCAAGTGACTCGCTGTAAGAGCGAAACCGCCAGCAGCCGTTACAAAAGAAACGGATATGTACACAATCAAAAACCAAAAAAATGCCCGGCAAATAGCCGGGCACTCCAGATAAACACCAGCGATCAAAAGTCAGTCGGTAAAACCAAACCGAGCAATCTTGCTCTGCCGAGCCGGCCCCCGCGTCGCCAGGCAATAGTAGAGCGGACAAGTCACCACCAACCCCACCAACCACGACAGATCCGCACCCTCAACCAGATTGGCATACGGCCCCACATACAACGACGTATTGGCAAACGGCAGCTGCACAATAATCCCGATGAAATACGCCACGATCGCATGCCAATTGAACCGCCCATAAATCCCGCCATCCGCACGGAAGATCGAGGCAATGTCATAACACCCGCGCTTGATCACATAGAAGTCGATCAAGTTGATCGAAGCCCATGGAACCAACACCAACAACAGCGCCAGGATCAGCCCGATGAACTGCGAAATGAAATCCGCAGACGCCCCTAGCGCCACCACACAGCAACCTGCCAACACCACACTCGACAACACCACACGAACCTTGATGCTGGGCGTCCACTGACTGGCGAAGGTCTGGATCGAGGTGATGATCGACAGCACCGCGCCATACAGATTCAAGGCGTTGTGACTGATGATATTGAGCAGGAACAGCACCATCAAAATCGGCCCCAGCCACCCGGTGGATTGCTTCACCGCCGCCATGGCTTCGGTACCTTCGGGCGTCGCCAGTACCGCCACCGCGCCGAAGGTAAACGACAGGATCGTGCCCAGAGTTGCGCCCAGATAAGTGGCGAAGAACGGACGGGCGATGCCGATATCGGACGGCAGGTAGCGCGAGTAGTCCGACACATAAGGCGAGAAGCTGATCTGCCAGATAATCCCCAGGGACACCGTGGCCAACCAACCGGACAGGTTAAAACCGCCGCGGGTGAAGAAATCCGCAGGCAGGTCATGGGCGAAGATGTAGAGGAAACCCGCAAGCAAGGCACTGCCCATGACCCAGGTGCCGATGCGGTTCAGGGTGTGAATGAAGCGATAACCGATCACCCCGATCGCCGTAGCGCTGAGGGCGCCGATGAGGATGCTGGCGGGGACCGGGACTGAGGGTGCGATTCCGACAATCGATTTGCCGGCCAGCACGATGTTGGATATGAAGAAACCGACGTAGATCAGGGCGGCAAAGAACACAATCAGCAGCGCACCATAGCGCCCGAACTGGCCGCGGCTCTGCACCATTTGTGGAATTCCCATGCGCGGACCCTGAGCCGATGCGAGGGCAATCACCAGTCCGCCGACCATGTGCCCCAGGGCTATCGCCAGCAGGCCCCAGAACAGGTCGAGATGGAACACCTGAACCACCATGGCACCCGTAACGATAGGCAATGGTGCAATGTTGGTGCTGAACCATAAGGTGAAAAGATCGCGGGCCTTCCCGTGGCGCTCTGCGAGTGGAACGTAATCAACCGTGTGATTCTCGATCAACGGGTCTTGCCGGGACATCTGGGACATATGCATGAACTCGAGTTTGTCTGTTCTTATCTTTGTATGAAGCCAAACCGGGGACGCATCTTGGCACCCCTCAGATGCAGACCATATTATGGTATTCCAACGTTTTCACAAGACTGATTCGGTCTTTTCGCATCCATCTGATCCGCAATCCTGCCGTACAAGTGCACACGTTTCATGGCTTAAACCCCCGTAAATGCTGAATTTTAGACCAAAGGTGTACGTTTATCGGTCCACAGAAAAAGCACTTGCAAACGATGTATTACGGTATACCATCAGACCTACAAACCGATAAAAAACACGTTTCACCACCGAGGACCGTCCAATGATCGATGCCGCCATCTACAAACAAGTCATGGGCTCGTTCCCGTCCGGCGTAACGGTGATCACCACGCTGGATGACGACGGTCAAATCGTCGGCCTGACCGCAAGCGCCTTCAGCTCGCTGTCCATGGACCCGGCCCTGGTGCTGTTCTGCCCGAATTACAGCTCCGATTCCTATCCCGTTCTGATCAAGAACAAACGCTTTGCCATTCACGTGCTATCCGGCGGCCAGCAGAGCGAAGCCTATGCGTTCGCGCGAAAAGGCAAAGACAAGGCGCAAGGTATCGAATGGACCTTGAGCGAGCTGGGCAATCCCATTCTGGCCAACGCTACGGCGGTCATCGAGTGCGAGTTGTGGCGCGAATATGAAGGCGGCGATCACGCGATCATGGTGGGCGCCGTGAAGAACCTGATCGTGCCGCAGCAAAACACCGGCCCCTTGGTGTATTGCCACGGCAAGATGGGCGCCCTGCCCGTACCTGCTTGAGTCGGCTGATCCGGAAATAATTTGCGCCAATTACGTATTATGGTATACCAATAATCATCAGGCCCGCAGTCGACAGGCCGACAACAAAAGATCCGAGGTAGCGTCATGAAGTTTTCCTTGTTCGTACACATGGAACGTTGGGACGAAAGCGTCAGCCACCGCCAGTTGTTCGAAGACTTGACCGAACTGACCCTGATGGCCGAGGCCGGCGGTTTCAGCACCGTCTGGATCGGCGAACACCACGCCATGGAATACACCATCTCGCCAAGCCCCATGCCTTTGTTGGCCTATCTGGCGGCCAAGACCACCACCATTCACCTGGGCGCCGGTACCATCATCGCGCCGTTCTGGCACCCGTTGCGGGTCGCGGGTGAATGCGCATTGCTGGACGTGATCAGCAACGGTCGCATGGAAGTCGGCCTGGCCCGTGGCGCGTATCAGGTTGAGTTCGACCGGATGGCCGGCGGCATGCCTGCTTCTTCCGGTGGTCAGGCATTGCGGGAAATGGTTCCGGTGGTTCGCGCACTGTGGCAAGGCGACTATGCCCATGACGGCGACATCTGGAAATTCCCGACGTCCACCAGCGTGCCAAAGCCGATTCAGAAACCTAATCCGCCGATGTGGATCGCCGCTCGCGACCCGGACTCACACAACTTCGCCGTGGCCAACGGCTGTAACGTCATGGTCACGCCACTGATGAAGGGCGATGAAGAAGTCCTCGATCTGAAGAACAAATTCCAGACCGCCCTGGACAACAATCCGGACGTGCCACGCCCACAACTGATGGTGTTGCGTCACACCCATGTCCACTCGGTTGACGAACCTGAAGGCTGGAAAGTCGGGGCCAAGGCCATCGCCAGGTTCTACCGCACTTTCGATGCCTGGTTCGGCAACAAGGAAACGCCGGTCAACGGCTTCCTGGCGCCGAGCCCTGAGGAAAAATTCGCCGGCCGTCCAGAGTTCGAACTGGAGAGCCTGCACAAGACCGCCATGATCGGTACTCCGGAAGAAATCATTCCGCGCATCAAGTACTACCAGGAACTGGGCGTCGACGAATTCAGTTTCTGGTGCGACAACAGCCTGCCGCACGCCGAGAAGAAAAAGTCCCTGGAGCTGTTTATCAAACACGTGGTCCCGGCGTTTCGCTGAGTCCACCACCCTGCCCCCTTGGATGCGAAGCCTGGGGGGCTGACTGACGTGTAAGGTCGATTCCCATGTTCAATGGTCGTCTCCAATCACTCGCCCTTCCCTCCGGCGCCGCGCAGGTTTATCTGCGCGGCGAATGGACCGCTTCGCACCTGCATTTCAAGCGCCTGCGCGCCAGTGTTTCAGCCAAGCAGAACGGCTTCTGGCAGTTAGTTCACTGAGCCCACCCGAACAGCCAATCACGCACCCCGCTTCTCGCCATTGCATGGCGTGCGCGGTGCCTTGTGTTTCGCCTTTGATCAGGTTTGCTCAATGAACAATAACAACGCGCTGTTGATCATCGACATGCAGCAGGAGGAGGGATTCGTCCTCGAAAACTTCAACACGGTGGTTGCCCATACCGCAGCCCTGCTCGAAACCGCCCGCAGTCAGCGGACGCCTGTGATTTATACCCGCCATACCAACCGCGCCGACGGCATTGACCTGCCGCGCGGGGAACCCCGGGCCAGCGACGGCGGCCCTACTAGCTATCGCGCCGGCACCCGGCAAGTGGAAATCATCGAGCAGCTGGCGCCTCAGCCGGGTGAACTCATCATCGACAAGGGCCGTTACAGTGCCTTTCACCGCACCAACCTCGACACCCTCCTCAAGACGCTGGAAGTCGACACGTTGGTCATCTGCGGTGTGTTGACGGATGTCTGCGTACTCAGCAGCGTGTTCGATGCCTTTGCGCTGGGCTATCACGTTCGGCTGGTCAGTGACGCCTGCACCACGACCACCCTGGCGGGGCACTATTCGGCATTGCTGATCATGGCCAACTGGGTCTACTCCCTGGAAATTCTCACCAGCAGCGAATGTCAGCGCGCCCTGCAACAGCTCGATTACGTCAGCCTGAATCCCGAGCACCCGGACTTGTTTGCCCATCAGCCCCATGAGCTGCCAGGCACCATCGCCCGTCTGCAAGCCCATCTCGTTCGGACTCAGGTGTAATCGCCATGCAAGTCGAAAAAAGAAGCATCGATTTCATCCCCGAAACCGAACGCCACGGTCGTCCCGCTTCGCTGTTCTATATCTGGTTCGGCGCCAACATGAACATCACCACCATCGCGTCCGGCGTGTTGCCGGTGGTGATGGGGCTCAACCTGTTCTGGAGCGCGCTGGCAATTATCATCGGCTCGCTGGTCGGGGCGGTGTTCATGGCGTCCCACTCAGCCCAGGGCCCGAAGCTGGGCATCCCGCAGATGATCCAGAGCCGCGCACAGTTCGGCGTGCTGGGCGCCGTATTGCCGCTGTTGTTCGTGATGCTGATCTACCTGGGTTTCTTCGTCAGCAACACCTTGCTCGCCGCCCAGGCGCTGGAGTCCGTCAGCCCGTTGCCGGCCAGCGGCAACATCTACCTGATCGGTGCCTTGTGCTTCGTCGTTGCGCTGTACGGTTATCGGCTGATTCACCGTTTGCAGAAGCTGCTCTCGATCCTTTCGCTGCTGGTGTTTGCAGCCGCTACGCTGTTTGCCTTGCAGCTGTCGATACCCGCCGAACAATGGCTGCCAACAGGGTTTTCGCTGTCGAAGTTTCTGGTGGCGGTGAGCATTGCCGTGACCTGGCAACTGTCCTATGCGCCTTATGTCGCTGACTATTCGCGCTACCTGCCAAGCAGCACGCCGACCGCTCAGGTGTTCTGGTACAGCTACGCCGGCACGGTCAGTGGCGGTGCGTGGATGATGATTCTCGGGGCAATCCTGAGCGTCGGCATCGGCGACTTTTCCAGCAACGTCGGCGGCCATGTCGCCGGGCTGTTCGGCAGCGGCGCGATCCTGCTGTTCGCCTTCATTGTCTATGGCCAGGTGTCGATCAACGTGTTCAACCTGTACGGGGCGTTCATGTCGACCATCACCGTGATCGAACCTTTCGCCAGGCTCAAGGTGACGCCACGGGTGCGTGGCCTGTTCATGCTGGTGATCAGCCTGGTGGCAACCGCGCTGTGCACGATCAGTCAGGACGACTTCATCAGCTTCTTTCTCAACTTCATTTTCTTCATGAGCTACTTCCTGATCCCCTGGACGGCAATCAATCTGGTGGACTACTACTGCCTGCGCAAAGGCCAGTACCAGATCGATGACATCTTCGACCTAAACGGCATTTATGGAAGGGTCAACTGGATCGCCTGCGGCAGTTTCCTGCTGGCGATAGCCCTTGAGGTACCGTTCATGAACACCACGTTGTACGTTGGCCCGATGGCCACGGCACTGGACGGTGTCGACCTGGCCTGGCTGGTCGGCTTGCTGGTACCGGCCTTGAGTTACTACTGGCTGATGAAACTCGGCAAGCGGGCGCCGGCGCTGAATCAAGCGTCGCAATAACCGTAAAACAACAACGCCGGCCCTGGGCCGGCGTTGCACTGTTTCAGGCCACCTTAATGGTTGTAGGCACTTTCATTGTGCTCGGCCAGATCCAGCCCCATCTCCTCCACCGACTCATCGGCGCGCAAGCCGATCACCGCGTTGATTACCTTGAGAATGACCCAACTGATGGCGAAGCAATACACCGTTGTCAGCAGCACGCCCTTGATTTGCGCCACCACTTGAGCGCCCATGGTCACGCCCTCGACCAGTCCACCAAGGGACGGTACGCAAAACACCCCGGTCAACACCGCGCCGATCATCCCGCCGATGCCGTGCAAACCAAATACGTCGAGACTGTCGTCATACCCGAAACGACGTTTCAACACGGTGACGCTCAAGTAGCAGAACACCCCGCACAACAGACCGATGGCCAGTGCGCCGCCGACACCGACGTAAGCGCACGCTGGCGTGATCCCCACCAGACCGGCCAGGGCACCGCTGGCCAGGCCCAACGCACTCGGTTTGCCGACCTTGAACCACTCGGTGAACATCCAGCCGAGAATCCCGGCGCAYGCACCCAGTTGAGTGTTGAGCATGACGATGCCAGACGTGCCGCTCAGGCCACCGCCCGAACCGATATTGAAGCCGAACCAACCGACCCAGAGCATGGCGGCACCGGCCATGGTCAGGCTCAAGTTGTGGGCCGGCATCGGTGTATTCTGGTAGCCCTTGCGCTTGCCGAGAATCAGGCACGCCGCCAAAGCAGCGACGCCGGCATTGATATGCACCGCCGTACCGCCGGCAAAATCGAGAACACCCCAGTTATGCATCAAGGCGCCCGAACCACCCCACACCATATGGGCCACCGGGGCATACACGAGGGTGAACCACAACGCCATGAACCACAGCGCCGCTGAAAACTTCATGCGCTCGGCAAATGCGCCGGCAATCAGCGCCGGCGTGATGATGGCGAACGTCATCTGGAAGGTCACGAAGACCCCTTCCGGGATCTCGCCCACCAGGCTTTCAGGGGTCATACCAGCGAGAAAGGCCCGGCTCAAGCCGCCCACAAAGCTGTTGAACGTCACCTCGCCCTCAACCATGCCGGTCGTATCGACCACCATGCTGTAGCCATAAACCACCCACAAAACACCCACCAGGCCTGCGATACCAAAGCATTGGGTGAACAGCGACAGCATGTTTTTTGCCCGCACCAGGCCGCCGTAGAACAAGGCGAGGCCCGGTAGACACATGAACAACACCAACACCGCCGCCATCACCATCCAGGCGGTGCTGCCGGTGTTCAAACTTGGTGCATCGGCTGCCTGTGCCAAAGGCACGAGCGCGCCGGCCGTTAATAGGCCAAGAAGGGATTTTCCGAGAAGACGATTGACCATGTTCAAAGCTCCTGCAAAAAAATGGGAAGTGTCGGCAGAGAGCAAGTGGCAAAGCGACGGACCGTTGTGGTCTCTTCGAATATCTGACGCCTACAACCCTTCTGATCGTTCCCACGCTCCTGCGTGGGAATGCAGCCCGTGACGCTCTGCGTCACAGATTCGGGACGCGGAGCGTCCCCGGAGGCATTCCAACGCGGAGCGTTGGAACGATCCGTCCTCAGTACTTGCCAGAACCCGGAATCCAGCTGGTCCCCGCCAATGGCACCCGTGCCATGGCCGCCGACTCCACCGTCAACGCCACCAGATCCTCCGGATCCAGGTTATGCAGGTGCGACTTGCCGCACGCCCGAGCCATGGTCTGAGCTTCCAGCACCAGCACTCGCAGGTAGTTGGCCAGACGACGACCACCTTCCACCGGGTCCAGGCGCTTGGACAGTTCCGGGTCTTGCGTGGTGATCCCGGCCGGATCTCGGCCGTTCTGCCAGTCGTCATAGAAGCCTGCGGCCGAGCCGATTTTCTGCAGTTCTTCATTCAATCGCGGGTGGTTATCGCCCAGTGCAATCAGTGCAGCCGTACCGATGGCCACCGCGTCCGCACCCAGCGCCATCGCCTTGGCCACGTCAGCGCCGTTGCGAATACCACCGGAAACAATCAACTGAACCTTGCGATGCATGCCCATCTCTTGCAAAGCCTGTACCGCTTGCGGGATGGCCGACAAAATTGGAATCCCCACATGTTCGATAAACACTTCCTGGGTCGCGGCAGTACCGCCTTGCATGCCGTCGAGTACGATCACGTCCGCCCCGGCCTTCACCGCCAGTTTGACGTCGTAGTACGGGCGACTGGCGCCGATTTTTACGTAGATCGGTTTTTCCCAGTCAGTGATTTCGCGGATCTCGGCGATCTTGATCGCCAAGTCATCCGGGCCGGTCCAGTCCGGGTGACGACAGGCGCTGCGCTGATCAACGCCGATCGGCAACGTACGCATGCCGGCCACCCGTTCGGTGACTTTCATCCCTAGCAACATGCCACCGCCACCGGGTTTGGCGCCCTGCCCCAGGACGATTTCAATCGCGTCGGCTTTGCGCAGGTCGTCCGGGTTCATGCCATAACGGGACGGCAGGTACTGGTAGACCAGATGCTGCGACTGCCCGCGCTCTTCCGGGGTCATGCCGCCGTCACCGGTGGTGGTGCTGGTACCGGCGATCGTCGCGCCTCGGCCGAGGGCTTCCTTGGCATTGGCCGACAGCGCACCGAAACTCATGCCGGCGATGGTAACCGGAATCTTCAGGTGGATCGGCTTCTTGGCAAATCGGTTGCCGAGGATCACATCGGTGCCGCATTTTTCCCGATAGCCTTCCAACGGATAACGCGACACGCTGGCGCCGAGCAGGAGCAGGTCGTCGAAGTGCGGGACCTTGCGCTTGGTGCCACCACCGCGAATGTCATAGATGCCCGTCTCGGCGGCACGCTGGATTTCCTGGATGGTCAGGCGGTCGAAAGTCGCGGACTCGCGCAGCACCGGAGTGTTCTTCTCGCTCATATCTGTTCTCCTCGCGTGGATCAGTACGCGGACGCGTTATCGACTTTGAAGTTGTACAACTGACGGGCCGAACCGTAGCGCTTGAAGTCAGCCGCCTTGTGCTCGAAACCGGCGCGGTTGAGCAGCACCTGCAGTTCTTCCAGGTGCTCGGCGCGCATCTCTTTCTCGATGCAGTCCGACCCCAGGGAAGCGACGCTGCCCTTCACGTAAATGTGCGTTTCGTACAGCGAATCGCCCAGTGCATCGCCGGCATCGCCACATACCACCAGCCGCCCGGCCTGGCCCATGAAGCAGCTCATGTGGCCAATGCTGCCGCCGACCACAATGTCGATGCCTTTCATGGAAATCCCGCATCGGGCACCGGCATCACCTTCGATCACCAGCAGCCCGCCATGGGCGGTGGCGCCAGCAGCCTGGGAAGCACTGCCCTTGATTCGCACGTAACCGGACATCATGTTTTCGGCGCAACCGACACCGGCATTGCCATGAACGGTGATCGAAGCCTTCTGGTTCATACCGGCGCAGTAGTAACCGGCGTGGCCCTGGATATCGATGGAGACGGCCTGATTCACTCCGACCGCGAGGTTGTGCTTGCCGTTGGAGTGAGTCACCACCCACTCACGGTCTTCCAGGGTATGGACCTGGTCATGAAGCGCCTGATTGAGGTCACGCACGGTGGCAATGGAAAGATCGATGGTTTTCATGTGTGCGCTCCTTAAGCTGACTCGCGTTCCCAGATGTACAAGGTGGCCGGTTCCGGCTCCCAGATCCTGGCGTTTTCAATGCCCGGCAGACTCGACAGCGCCTGATACTCCGAAGCCATGGCAACGTAGTCGTCAGTCTCGGCGAGGATCGCCGGCTTGCAGGCGATCGGGTCGCGGATCACCGCAAAGCCGTTGCGGGTGCCAATGGCGAAAGTGAAGAACCCGTCGAGATCTTCCAGCGCATGATCCAGCGCCTCTTTCAACGAATCGCCCTGCTGCAAGCGCCAGGTCAGATAACCGGCGGCTACCTCTGTGTCGTTGTCGGTTTCGAACTGGATGCCTTCGCGTTTCAGTTCCTGACGCAGGCGGAAGTGGTTGGACAGCGAGCCGTTATGCACCAGGCACAGGTCTGCGCCAGTGGAAAACGGGTGGCTGCCTTCCATGGTCACGGCGCTTTCGGTGGCCATGCGGGTGTGGCCGATGATGTGGCTACCCTTCATGCCGGCCAGGCCGAAACGCTGGGAAATCTCCTGGGGCAAACCCATGCCCTTGAGGATCTCGATGCTCTGGCCGGCGCTCATGATCCGCAGGCCCGGCGCCAGTTCGGCCAGGGCCAGACGCACCGGCACCTCATCCGCGTGAATTTTCAGCACCGCGGCGCTGGCGTTCTGAAACCAGTCCAGCGAACAGCCAAGGCGCCCTTCCAGTTCCCCCATCAGGGATGTCCAGTCGAAGTTCTCGGTGGTCGCCTGCAAGGTCAGCTTGACCCAGCCGTCGGCGACTTCATCGCCATAGATCGCGAAGCCGGCACTGTCCGGGCCACGATCGGTCATGGCCTGCAACATGGGTTCGAAGAGCTTGCCGAGCTGGCATTCCAGCTGCGGATTTTTCAGGTAAAGACCTACGATTCCACACATAAAAGCCTCACTTCGTTCGGGAGCGATGAGTTGCAAGCTGCAAGCTGCAAGCTGCAAGCTGCAAGCTGCAAGCTGACCGCGTAGATATGAAAATTCTCGTTATGCCGCCAATTCGCTTTTACTTGCGGCTTGACGCTTGCAGCTCGCAGCTGCCGCCAACAGCCTCAGAAAAACTCTGTGTAGCGCGCGACCTCCCAGTCACTCACATGGCGGCTGTACTCCACCCATTCCATGCGCTTGAGCTTGATGAATTCGCCAACGATCTGCGGGCCCAGGACTTCGGCGAATAGCGGATCGGCCTCCAGCGCATCGCAGGCTTCCTTGAGCGACTGCGGCAAGGTCTTGATGCCGCGTGCGGYGATCTGTTCCAGGCTCAGGCTGTAGAGGTTTTCGTTGCAGACGTTGCCGACTTCCAGTTGACGGTCGATACCGTCAAGCCCGGCGGCGATGATTGCCGCACTGACCAGATAAGGATTGCAGCCGGCATCCGGCAGACGGAATTCCAGGCGGCCGTAAGGCACCCGGACCATCGCGGAGCGGTTGTTGGCACCGAACGCAATAAAGGCTGGCGCCCAGGTCGCGCCAGACAACGAATTGCCCACCACCAGACGTTTGTAGGAGTTGACCGTCGGTGCCGCGAAGGCACACAGCGCCGGTCCATGGGCAAGCAGGCCGGCCGCGAAGTGATAGGCCATTTTCGACAGGCCCATACCGCTCGGATCACTGGCGTCGTGGAATAGGTTCTTGTTCTCGGCGCTACTGATCGACAGGTGAAAATGCATGCCATTGCCGGCGCGCTTCGGATCCGGTTTGGGCATGAATGAGCAAATCATGCCAAGGTCATTGGCGATCTCGCCGGCGGCCATTCGGAAGAAAGTGAAGCGATCCGCCGAAGTCATCGCATCGCTGTAGGTGTAGTTGATCTCGAATTGGCCGTTGGCGTCTTCGTGGTCGATTTGGTAGACCTCGAAATCCACCGCCTGCAGGGCTTCGGTCAGTCGCTCGAGGAACTCTCTGGAACGCGACAGGCCTTTATAGTCGTAGCAAGGCTTGTCGAGGTTATCGCTGAGGTCCACCAGTTGCAGCTTGCCCTGGCCGTCGCGGCGCATCAGGTTGAACTCGGGTTCCAGGCCGGTGTTGAGTGTCCAGCCTTTATCTTCCAGACGACGGATCTGCTGCTGCAATACGTAACGGCTGTCATAGGGGTGCGGCTTGCCGTTGACATGACCGATGCAAACGACCCGACCATAACCGGGTTGCCAAGGCACCGGTGTCAGCGTGGACAAATCGCCGCGGGCCATGAAGTCCGGCCCGTGGGGTTCCATGCCCATGCCGCTGATGGCGAACCCGGCAAAACCTGCGCCGTCTTCGGCCACCGCTTTGAGACCACAGATTGGCACTGATTTGGTTTTTGCCGCGCCATGGATATCGACAAACTGCGCAAGCACGTACTTGATCCCGTGCTTGTCGATGATGCGCTGGGTTTCTGCTGGCAACATTGCTCGTCACTCCTCGCGAAAGGCAAAATTTGATGGATAGGCCTTAACTGACTTTTATTCCTGAAATGAAAGTTAGTTTCCCATTAGGAATGCAAGGCCCTTGCCACTTTTGCCAAGGAGGTATGGATGTGCGGTAAAAAGCGCGTTTGTGCTGTATATATGGGAAAAATCTTTTCCTCGTGGGAATATTCCCTTTCGAGCGAGAGCTGAATGCCGTGATTTGCACTTTCTCAGTGCGAAACTAATATTACTGAACGGAAAGTGTGCAGGATCTGATGACGATGACGACCGAAACCGCGCCGCGCCTGAAACTTGAGCAATACCTGGGGTTGCAGATCAAACGCCAGCGCCAGGCGCAGGAACTGAAATTGGCCGACGTGGCCAAGATTGCCGATATCAGCCAAGGCATGTTGAGCAAGATTGAAAACGCCCAAGTGTCTACCAGCCTCGATACCCTGAGCCGTCTGTGTGACGTGCTCGGCCTGCCCCTGTCGAAATTGTTCAGCGAATACGATCAACAGGACGGCAGCGCGCTATTGGTCAAGGCCGACCAAGGCATGGAAGTGGTTCGCCGCGGAACCGAGAAAGGCCATACCTACCATTTGCTCAATCACACACGCGGGCCGAAGAAGAGTTTCGAGGCCTACATGGTGAGCATGGATGACGCCAGTGAAGAGTTTCCGACCTTCTCCCATCCGGGGACGGAGTTCCTGCATTTGCTTGAGGGGGAGCTGATTTATCGGCATGGCAATCAGCTGTATCGGATGGAGGCTGGGGACAGCCTGACGTTCGAGGGAGAGATTCCGCATGGGCCAGAGGAGTTGGTGCAGGTGCCGATTCGGATGTTGTCGATTATGAATTACGGTAGCGATAAGGAGTGATGAGCGCTTTTTACCGAAGTTGGAGTACAGATCCGGTTCTGCATTAGCGGCTCACGGTTCCCCCCTTTCGTTCGGTGCATCGCACCGGTCCTGTGCCGTGGGTCCGCTCCCACATCTATTGATCGTTCCCACGCTCCGCGTGGGAATGCCGCCGGGGACGCTCCGCGTCCCGCTGTCGACGTAAGACTTGAGTCCTGCGCATGTGTGACGCGGAGCGTCACGGGATGCATTCCCACGCGGAGCATGGGAACGATCAAAAAATTCCCCCCAGTTAAAAAACTTTCACAAAACCGCTAGACGACACACCTCCATTCCCCGTATAAAAGCCCACAACAGGAATAAATTATTCCCACCAAGAAAATAAGCTCATAAAAGAGCCCCGCTGTCCGCTGACATTTTTTCGCTATGCGATGAGCTGCCGCCATCTTCCCGAGGACGTGTCATGCAACACGAAAAAAACCATTTCATTATCAAGATCACCTGTCCCGCGGTGTCCGGCATCGTAGCTGCCGTCACCACTTACCTGGCTGACAACAGTTGCTACATCGGGGAGATGGCGCAATTCGACGACGACTTCAGCGGCCGGTTTTTCATGCGCGCGGTGTTTCGTTTCAACGACGGCCACCAAGGTGATCTCCAACAAATCAAGGATGGCTTCGCGGACGTCGCCCAGTCTTTCGACATGACCTGGGAACTGCACGACACCCGCGAGCCGATGCGTGTATTGCTGATGGTCAGCAAGTTCGACCACTGCCTGACCGACCTGCTCTACCGCTATCACAAAGGTGAGATGGACATGACCATCACCGCCATTGTCTCCAACCACCTGGACCTGCGGCCGATGGCCGAGCGCGAGGGTATCCGCTTCATCTATCTGCCGGTCACCAAAGACACCAAGGCCCGGCAGGAAGCCGAGCTGATGAAAATTGTCGACGATACCGGCACTGAACTGGTGGTGCTGGCGCGCTACATGCAAATCCTCTCCGATGATCTGTGCAAGCAACTCTCGGGCCGGGCGATCAACATTCACCATTCATTCCTGCCTGGCTTCAAGGGCGCCAAGCCTTATCACCAGGCCTACGAGCGCGGGGTGAAACTGATCGGTGCTACCGCGCACTACGTCACCAGCGACCTCGACGAAGGTCCGATCATCGAGCAGGAAGTACAGCGTGTTGATCATGTGTATCTGCCTGACGATCTGGTCGCCACTGGCCGTGATACTGAAACCGTAGCCCTGTCCAAGGCGGTCAAGTACCACCTGGAACACCGGGTTTTCCTCAATCAGGACAGAACGGTGATTTTCCGGTGAATACGCTCAAATTGATCGACGGAAAAGCCGCCGCCGCCCGCGTGCTGATACAAGTCCGCAAGGACGTGGACAGCCTGCGCGAACAAGACATCCAGCCGGGCCTGGCGGTGATTCTGGTGGGCAGCGATCCGGCCAGCCAGGTCTATGTGCGCAACAAGGTACTGCGCGCCGAAGAGGTGGGCATTCGCTCCGTGGAACACCGGCTGAACGTCGACACCAGCACGCAACAATTGCTGAACTTGATTACCACGCTGRATAACGATCGCTCGATCAACGGCATCCTCCTGCAATTGCCGCTGCCGGTTCATATCGATGAATTGCGTGCGTTGGAAGCCATTGCTCCGGACAAAGATGTCGATGGTTTTCACAGTGAAAACGTCGGTGGTCTCAGCCAGGGCCGTACGGTACTTGCGCCCTGCACACCCAGCGGTTGCCTGTATTTGCTGGAGCAAACCTGTGGGGATCTACGAGGTAAACACGCAGTAGTGATCGGCCGCTCGAACATCGTCGGTAAACCCATGGCCGCCCTGCTGCTCAAGGCGGATTGTTCAGTCACCGTGCTGCATTCTCGCAGCCCGGACCCGCAGGCGTTATGTCGCCAGGCGGACATCGTCATCGCCGCCGTCGGCCGTCCTCAACTGATCGATGCCAGCTGGCTCAAGCCCGGCGCTGTGGTGATCGACGTCGGGATTAACCGCATCGACGATCAGGGCCGCAGTCGTCTGGTGGGCGATGTCGACTTCGACAGCGCCCTGCCACACGTCGCGGCCATCACCCCGGTTCCTGGCGGTGTCGGCCCGATGACCATTGCTTTCCTGATGAAAAACACTGTCACCGCAGCCCTTATGCAACAAAAGGCTCAACGCAGCCAATCGGAGGCCGTATGCCATTCAATCTATTGAAGTACGGGCTCAGTTCCGAGTACCCCGTCGAAGTGGATCTGCCACCGCCCCGGGAGCTGAAAAGCAGCTATGACGTGGTGATCATCGGTGCCGGCGGCCATGGCCTCGCCACGGCTTACTACCTGGCCAAGTACCACGGCATCACCAATATTGCGGTGTTGGAGAAGTCCTACCTGGGTGGTGGCAATACCGCGCGCAACACGGCGGTGATTCGCTCCAACTACCTGACCAGCGAAGGCGTGCGTTTTTATGCCGAGTCGGTGCGGATGTTCCAGGGGCTGTCCAACGAGTTCGATTTCAACATCATGTACTCCGAGCGCGGCCAACTGACCCTGGCGCATACCGATGCCACCGTACGTTCGTTCCGCCAGCGGGCCGAGGTCAACAAACACTTCGGCGGGCGCACCGAGATGATCGACCGTCAGCAGATCCGCGAACTGGTGCCCAGCCTCAATCTCGACCCGGGCCACCTGCCCGTCATTGCCGGGCTCTGGCACATCGACGGCGCCACCGCGCGCCACGACGCCGTGGCCTGGGGTTACGCCAAGCAGGCGGCCAAGCGCGGGGTGGAAATCCACCAGCTCACTGAAGTCCAGGACCTGATCATCGAGAACGGTACGATCACTGCGGTCAAGACCAATCGGGGCACCATCAAGTGCGGTTGCGCGGTGCAGGCGATTGCCGGACACAGTTCGTTGCTGATGGCCAAGGCCGGGATCCGTTCACCGATCCAGACTTTCCCGCTGCAAGCGATGGTCACCCAGCCGTTCAAACCGTTTCTTGATCCGCTGGTGAGTTCCTCCGCGCTGCATTGTTATGTGCAGCAAACCAGTCGTGGCGAGGTGGTATTCGGCGGCGGGTCTGATCCCTATCCGCTGTTCAACACCCGTTCGACGCTGGACCTCAAGGAAAGCCTGCTGGCCCACGCCATCGAGATGTTCCCGTTTCTGGCCAACGCCAAACTGATGCGCCAATGGGCTGGCATCACTGACATGACCCCGGATTACAGTCCGATCATGGGCCTGTCGCCGGTTAAAAATTACTACCTCGACGCGGGCTGGGGCACTTGGGGCTTCAAGGCGACGCCGATCTGCGGCAAGACCATGGCCGAGCTGGTTGCCAGTGGCGGCAAGGTACCGGATTTGATCAAACCTTTCGGCCTTGAGCGTTTTTCGACCTTCCAGCAAGTCAACGAAATGGGCGCTACGGCGGCCAGTCACTGACGGAGAGCGGACCATGAAAATCATCAATTGCCCGCTCAACGGGCCGCGCAATATCAGCGAGTTCACTTACGGCGGCGAATTCAAGCCGATGCCCGATCCGGTTCGCTGCAGCGATGCCGAATGGGCGGATTACGTGTTCAACACCGACAACCTCGCCGGCGTAGTGCGCGAATGGTGGATGCACACGCCTTCAAGCTACTGGTTTCTGGCGGAACGTCACACCGTCAGCGATCAAATCATCCGCACCTTCGACCCCAAAGAACTTTTCACCGCCCGCGTCGACTTCAGCGCCGCCAAGGAGATCGCAGGATGAACCGTTTACCCGCCCCGATGGGCCTGCTGATCGACCGTGATCAGCCACTGGATTTCAGCTTCGACGGTGCTCGCTATCAAGGCGTGCAAGGTGACTCCATCGCCAGCGCCCTGTTGGCCAACGGGCGCTTTTTGATCTCCCGTTCCTTCAAATACCACCGTCCGCGCGGCCCGTTGACCATGGCTGGGCAGGACGCTAACAGCTTGGTGCAGCTGCCCCAAGAGCCCAATGTACTGGCGGATGCTCACCCGCTGTCCGCCGGTTTGCAGGTGACGGCACAGAACGTCAACGGTTCTCTGGATAACGACAAGGACGCCTACCTGGGTAAATTCTCTAAATTCATGCCGGTGGGTTTCTACTACCGTTCTTTTTACAAGCCCAAGGGCATGTGGAAAGTCTGGGAACCGATCATTCGCAAGAAGGCCGGCCTCGGTGTGCTCGACCTCACCTTCCAGCCCGAGTACTACGACAAGGCTTATCTGTTCACTGACGTTGCGGTAATCGGTGCCGGGCCCGCCGGGTTGCACGCCGCACTGACGGCAGCCAATGCCGGTGCGAAGGTTCTGCTCATCGAGCAACAGCCGATCCTCGGCGGTTCGCTGACCTACGCCCGTTTCGACATAGACGGCAAACGAGCTGAAGCGCTGCGCCGCGAGCTGCTTGCTGCGGTGGAGGAACACGCCAACATCCGCATCCTCACCGAAGCGACCTGCAATGCCTGGTTCACTGACAACTACCTGCCGGTGATTCAGGGCAAACGCATGTACAAGGTGCGCGCCCGCCAATGCCTGGTGTGCAGTGGCGGCTTCGATCAGCCGGTGGTCTTTCGCAACAACGACCTGCCGGGCGTGATGCTGACCAGCGCCGCCCAACGCTTGATGAAGTTGTATGCGGTCAAACCGGGCAAACGCGCCGTGGTGCTGACGGGCAACGATGACGGTTATCTCGCCGCACTGGACCTGCATGACCAGAGTGTGGAAGTTGTCGCCGTGGTGGACATGCGTTACGGGCCCGGCGACGAATCGCTTCTACAAGCGCTGGCCCAACGCAAGATCTCTTGCATGCGCAACAGCACGGTGTATGAAGCGCTGCACGAAAAACGCATGCGTCATATCAACGGCGTCGACGTGCGCAAGATCACGGCCCAGGGTCAGGTCGCCGAGAGTGGCCAACAGCTGGACTGCGACTTGTTGTGCATGTCCGCCGGTTACATGCCGGTCTATCAACTGCTCTGTCAGGCGGGTGGCAAACTGGCCTACGACGACCAGCGTGCCGAGTTCAACCTTAGTGGCCTGCCAGAAAACCTGACGGTCGCCGGCTCAGTCAATGGCCGTCACCGCCTCGACAACGTCATCGCCGACGGCGTGAATGCCGGTGCCGACGCCGCATCCGCGCTAGGGCTTGCGGTCGGCGCACAGCGGGCAACTTATGGCAGCGAAAACCGGGTCAATTTCAACTGGCCTATTTTCCCGCACCCTAAAGGTAAAGACTTCGTCGACTTTGACGAGGACTTGCAAGTGGCTGACATCGTCAACGCCACCCGCATCGGCTACCGCGACGTGCAACTGGTCAAACGCTACTCCACCGTGGGCATGGGCCCGTCCCAAGGCCGCCACTCAGCGCTGCCGACTGCGCGGCTGGTTGCCTGGGCGACGCAACGCAACATCAGCGAAACCGGTGTCACCACCGCACGCCCGCCGTTTGTGGCGGAGAAACTGGCGCACGTTGCCGGCAGGGCTTTCGACCCGTACCGACAAACACCGATGCACGCCCGGCATGTGCAAGCAGGCGCGAAGATGATGCCCGCAGGCATCTGGCAGCGCCCCGCCTATTACGGCAGCGCCAAGGATCGTGACGCCTGCATGCAAGCTGAAGCACTGCATGTGCGCAACAAGGTCGGCATCATCGACGTCTCGACCCTGGGCGGGCTGGACGTGCGTGGCCCGGATGCTGCCGAACTGCTCAACCGGATGTATACCTTTGCCTTCCTCAAGCAGCCAATCGGACGTTCTCGCTATGCGTTGATGACCGACGAGCACGGCGTGGTGATCGACGACGGGGTGTGCGCGCGGTTCGCCGAAAACCATTTCTACGTCACCGCCACCACCAGCGGAGTCGACCGGATCTATCAACAAATGCTCAAGTGGAACGCACAATGGCGCCTGGACGTGGACGTCGCCAACGTCACTGCGGCGATTTGTGCGGTCAACGTCGCCGGCCCCGACTCGCGCAAAGTCCTGGAAAAAGTCTGCACCGATCTCGACCTGAGTGCGCAAGCGTTCCCTTATTTAGGCGTGCGCCAAGGGACTGTCGCCGGGATCAAGGCTCGATTGCTGCGAGTGGGATTTGTCGGTGAACTGGGTTACGAAATCCACGTGCCGGCACGCCATGGTCTCAAATTGTGGGACGCGTTGATGGATGCCGGCAAGGCCCACGACATCCGTCCCTTCGGTGTCGAAACCCAACGTCTGCTGCGCCTGGAAAAAGGTCATGTGATCATCAGCCAGGACACCGACGGCATGACTCACCCGGCGGAAATCGACATGGGTTGGGCGGTGAGCCGCAACAAACCGTTCTTCGTCGGCCGCCGCTCGGTGGACATCCTCGAATCCCAACCGCTGAAGCGCAAACTCGTGGGCTTCTGCTTGCCCAAGGGCAGCCTGCAACCGCTGGAAGGCCATCTGGTGCTCAACGGCCCGGACATCAGCGGCAATGTCACCTCCTGCGAATACTCAGCAAGCCTTGGCAAGATCATCGGGCTGGCTTACGCCGGCATAGATCAAAGCACGCCGGGGCAGCTTATCCCGATCCGGGTCGAGGGCGGCAGCGTGGTGCAGGCCGAAGTCGTGCCGTTACCCTTTCTTGACCCCAGCAACCTGCGCCAGGAGCTTTGAGCCATGACCAGCCTGAGAGAACAATCGATTACCGGCGAGCCTAAGCTTGCCCTCCTGTCCGCCTGCGCGTTGAACGATCTCACCGACCTGCCTCGGGTCGGTTTTCGTGGCGCACACAGCGCAGAGTATTTGCTGAGCCGCCGCTTTGTGCTGCCCGACGGGCCAAACTGCGCAGTCACACAGGACGACGGCAGTACCGTAGCGCGCCTGTCCCAGACCGAGTACCTGCTGCTGGGAAGCCTGCTGGACCAGGGTCAACGGGTTGCCGACGAAGAGGCCCGTTGGGAGTTGGACCACAAGGCCAATTATCTGCTGCCGCGACAGGACAGCCATGCCTGGTTTCAACTCAGCGGTGAGCATCTCAGCGACGTCATGGCCAAACTGTGTGGCGTCGACTTGAGCGCCTTGGCATTCGGCCCAGGCGCCGTAGCGCAAACCTCGGCAGCACGCATCAACGTCATTGTGATCAACGCCAGTACGCTGCAACAGCCGAGATTGTTCATTCTGTGTGACCGGGCTTCGATGGCTTATTTTCACGAAGCGTTGCTGGATGCGATGCAGGAGTTTTTGGGACTGCCGCTGGAGAAAACGTAGCACTGACCAACGCTGCGCTGTCGGTCGTGTATGCCCTCGACCGCCGGCGCCCCACCTATACACCTACCTTGTCGTCAAGCCGCAACCCCTGTGCCAACGTTGCCGTCCCCAGGTAGAAATCCTGAATATCACTGCGCGCCGCCAACTGCTCGGCCGTGCCTTCGCTGACGACTCGACCGCTTTCCAGCACATAGCCGTACTGGGCATAACGCAGGGCCAGGTTGATATTCTGCTCGGCAATCAAAAAGCTCACGCCTTCGCGCTGGTTGAGCTGATGGATAATCTCGAAGATCTCCTCGACGATCTGCGGCGCCAGCCCCATCGAAGGTTCGTCCAGCAGCACCAGTTGTGGCCGGGCCATCAGCGCCCGGCCAAGCGCAACCATCTGCTGTTCACCACCAGAGGTGTAGCCGGCCAGGCTTTTGCGTCGTAGTTTGAGTCGCGGGAACTGGCTGTAAATATGTTCCAGATCAGCCTTCAGTTGCCCACGGGACACCTGACGCGCAAAGGCGCCCGTCAACAGGTTTTCCTCCACCGTCAGTTGGGCAAAGCAATGCCGGCCTTCCAGCACCTGCACCAGTCCGTTGGCCACCAGGCTATGAGGCGTACTGCGGGTGACATCCTGGCCTCGATAAAGAATCCGTCCCTGCACCACCTCACCCCGCTCGGCCTTCACCAGATTGGACGCGGCCTTCAACGTGGTGCTTTTACCGGCACCGTTGGCCCCCAGCAACACCACAATCTGCCCTTGCGGCACCGCCAGGGATACCCCGCGCACGGCGAGAATTGCTTGTTCATAAAGGACTTCAATCGCGTCGATCTGCAAGATCGGTGCATGGTTCATGCTGTTCTCCCCCAAGAAGCCGAGTTCTTGTAGGAGCTGACTTGCCAGCGATGGACTCAAAAGCGCCGCGTTTACCCAAGAAACACGCATTTTCGTTAACGATCATCGCTGGCAAGCAAGCTCCCACAAGGGCCGTTTTTTATTTAACTGACCGGCATCAGCTCTCCTGGGTGCAATCGCGTGGGGTGACGCCCTTTTCCTTGGCGTACTGGTGCGACGAGGCTTCAATGATCGGCCTGAGCAAGGCACGGTCGGCCTGCACCCAGTCACTGATCAGTTTCCACTCGCTGCCATCCCAACGCTGGAAGCGCACCGCACCGCCCCCTTCATGGTCCGAGCACGACAGTTGCAAGGGTTGCACCAGGCCCAGCGCACCCAGCTCCTTGAGGCGGGCATCGTCCAGCTTGAGATGCTCGAATCCCCAGCGAACCTGCTCGCCGGTGAGTGGCTGCTTGCCGAATTTTTCCTGAGCAATGCGCACGGCTTCAACGTTGAGAATACCGTTCACCACCCCAAGGTTGTAATACACGGTGCCAAAGCGTCTCGGATCGGCCAGGTCCCCATTGCCCTTGGCTACCACCTGCTGCTGGATGCCTTGCAGGACCGGGAAATCAGTGCCTGAGGGGTGCGTGGTTATCGCGATAAAGCCTTTGGCGGCGGCACCGGCCGGGGCGGCATCGTCCTCGGAGTTGCTCCAGATGTTGCCGATGATGTGATCCGCCGGGAAGCCGACCTTCTGCGCGGTTTTCAACGCCACCGGGTTCATCACGCCCCAGCCGCGCAGAATCACCCAGTCGGGTTTTTCACGGCGAATGTTGAGCCATTGCGACTGCTGCTCGTTGCCTGGATGGGGCACTTCCAACAGGGTCAGCTGGAACCCGTACTTGTCGGCCAGGATCTGCAACACCTCATTGGTTTCCTTGCCGTAGGGCGAGCCGTGATACAGGGTGACGATCTTCTTGCCCTTGAGCTGGTCCAGGCCACCGGCCTGCTGGCCGATGTAGTTGATGATCGCCGACACCTCGGAGTACGGGTTCAACTGCAAGGGAAAGGCATAGGGGAACACGCTGCCGTCAGTGGAATCGGTACGGCCGTGGTTGATGGTAATCAGCGGCAGTTTGTCTGCGGTCGAGCGCTCCAAGGTGGCA
>NZ_JBFUKU010000031.1:0-33700 GCF_056400685.1 Pseudomonas sp. P5_A12
GCTTTTGTATCGCTGTGTATCGGCGGCCGGGTTTGATACGTACCGATTTATACGCGTCTGTTTTCGACACAGACCAGATACCTCGCAGGCTTTTAATAGGTCCCATCGAGGCAAACCAGACCGCCTCGGCTCAATCGAACCACTGACCCATTGAAGCCTTGAGGAAACCGTCATGAACACTAAAGCCATCTACGCCGCCTGCCTGTTTGCCGCACTGAACATCTGCACCTTGTCGGCCCGTGCCGAAGCAGACGTTACACCGAAAACCTACACCTACGGCACGCATTTGGACATCAAGAAAGTCGTGTCGCTGAAACAGGACGCGACGCCGATCTGCGGAGTGGTGGATGCGCAATTGACCTACCTGGATTCGCAGAACAAAACCCAGGTCGTGGACTACCGCAAAGTGGCTGACGGCTGCAACTCGGACAACTGAGTCCGCCCATCACCTCTTACCCATACACCATCATTCCACTGTGGGAGCGAGCCTGCTCGCGATGAGGCCGGTACATTCAACATTTATGTCGACTGACACTCAGCCATCGCGAGCAGGCTCGCTCCCACAGGGATTGTGCGGTGTGTCGGCCTCCATCATTTCAAAGGTGATCCCATGTTTCTCATCGCTTTCCTGGGCGGCATATTGACCGTCCTCAGTCCCTGCATCCTGCCGGTCGTACCGTTCCTGTTCGCCGGGGTCAAACGCACACGCTCCTCCATCCTGCTCACCCTCGGCGGCATGGTCCTGACCTTTGCCCTGATCTCCAGCCTGGCCGTGGTCAGCAGTGAGTGGGTGGTGCAAGCCAACAACACCGGTCGCCAGGTTGCCCTGATCGTGATGGGGCTGTTTGCCGTGTCGCTGATCTCTGCCCGGGTCGGTGACGTGATGGCCCGTCCGTTCGTGGCGCTGGGCAATCGCCTTGACCCCGACAGCCGCAACCTGTCCGGTCCGTTGAGTTCGGTGATGATCGGTGTGGCCACCGGTCTGCTGTGGGCGCCCTGTGCCGGACCGATCCTCGGTGTGATCCTCACCGGCGCCATGCTGCAAGGTGCCAATGCGCAAACCAGCCTGTTGCTGGTGGCGTACGGCCTGGGCAGCGCATTGTCGCTGGGCACCTTGATCTTCGCCGGTCGCGGCCTGGTCAATCGCTTGAAAGCGTCGATCCCGGTCACCGGATGGCTGCGTCGAGGTACCGGTGTTGCGGTGCTGGCTGCGGCGGTGGTGATTTCCACCGGGGCCGACAAAGCCCTGCTGGCCGGCACTTCCTCCGAAGGCGTCAGCAGCCTTGAGAAAGGCGTGCTGGAAACCGTGCCGAAAGTGGTCGACTACTTCGTCAGCAAAGTGAAGGCCGATACGATGGGCAACGCCCAAGGCGCCATGCCGTCGTTGAACGGCGCCGTCGAATGGCTCAACTCGCCGGCCCTGACCAACGAATCGCTGAAAGGCAAAGTAGTGCTGGTGGATTTCTGGACTTTCGACTGCATCAACTGCCAGCACACGCTGCCGTATGTGAAAGACTGGGCGAAGAAGTACGAGAAGGACGGCCTGGTGGTAATCGGCGTGCACACCCCGGAGTACGGTTTCGAACGCATCATCGACAACGTCAAGGATCAGGTGAAGAAGCTCGGCATCACCTACCCGGTGGCCATCGACAACAACTACGCGATCTGGCGCAACTTCGACAATCAGTATTGGCCCGCCCACTACCTGATCGACGCCAAGGGGCAAGTGCGTTACACCCACTTTGGTGAAGGTAGCTACGACACGCAGGAGAAGGTGATCCAACAACTGTTGGAGGAGGCGAAAGCCCCGGCGGCATAACCGATCAGATCAATGGCCCACAGGCTACGCGCCTTGGGCCATCGGTTTGTTCGCCTGACTGCGCCGCCACGCGGCCGGGGGCGCACCGAACTCGCGACGAAAAGCCCGGCTGAACGCCGTATCGGTTTGGTAACCCACCTCTTCGGCAATGCGCATCAGTGAGCTGTTACTGCTGCGTAACAGGTTGGCCGCCAGTAACATCCGCCATTGCGTCAGGTACTGCATCGGCGAGCTCCCGACCAATTGCTGAAAGCGTTCGGCCAACACCGATCTTGAGGTGCCGGCCGTGCGCGCCAACTCATCCAGCGTCCAGGCGTGACAGGGCTTTTTGTGCAGGGCGTTCAACGCGCCGCCGACAATCCGGTCACCAACCCCGGCCAGCCACCCGGTACGCCCCTCGCCCTGTTCGTTCATGTACAGGCGCAGCACTTCGATGAACAACACTTCGGCCAGTTTCGCCAGCACACCTTCACCACCGGGCCTTGGCGAACGGGCTTCAGCCAGCGCGTAACGCACCGAAGACTCCAGCCACATGCCTGCATTCGAACCGCGCACGTTGACCCGGACCACCGCCGGCAGCCCTGTCAACAACATGCCAGCCAACAGCGTGTCACACGCCAGATAACCGCACACCAACCGCGTGACCGCGCCGCCACCGCCATAACTCAGTTGCCGTGGCCGCCGCGCCAGCACCACGTCCAGCCGCGCGCCGGTGGCGGGCGCAAGCCCCGGTCTGGAACACATGCGATGGGCGTGGCCTTGCGGGAAAACCACCACATCGCCGGCCGTCAGCAGTAACGGAGGGTCATCACCGAGTTCGACGTAACACTCGCCCTCGGTGATCAAGTGAAAAATCACCACGCGTTCGGCGCCGGGCTCCAGAAACGGTGCCGCCGTGTCGGCGCTGGGCGACTGGTAGCACCAGGGGGCGGTGAAACGGGCATTGATGAAAATCGCGCCGACCAGGCGCACGACACGCAAGGTTTGTGACAGGGCGTCCATGGCGGTTTTCCGAGGTGCGGATGGTGTTGATTGTGAGCCTGTCGCGGCCCCGCGCCCAAGCTCCGGACGATCGGACAGGGTTGGCCGACGATCGGGCAGGACGTTGGCCTGCGCCGGGGCGATAGTTGATTCAACAGGGCACTACCGACCCTGTCATCAATAACAAGAATGAGAGGTTGCCATGCCAAAGTTCGTCATAGAGCGCGAGATCCCGGGCGTTGGAACACTGTCAGAGCGCGATTTGAAAGCCGCCTCGCTAAAGTCCTGCAATGTGTTGCGCGATCTGCCAGAAGTGCAGTGGCTTCAAAGTTACGTCACCGGTGACAAACTCTACTGCGTGTACATCGCACCCGACGAAGCGCTCATCAAAGAACACGCCACCCGCAGTGGATTCCCTGCCAACCGTATTTCCCAAGTGACGGGCATTATCGACCCCACCACCGCAGAATAGGTCGCAGTCGCGTTGCAATCCTTACGGAGCAGACTCATGAGTACACCGATTGATCTCACTGCCCTTAAAAACCGCCAAATGGCCTCCTGGGCCAGCGGCGATTACGCCGTCATCGGCACCACGTTGCAGATTGTCGGCGAGCAGCTTGCCGAAGCCTGTGACCTGCTCTGTGACGAGCGGGTGCTGGACGTCGCTGCTGGCAACGGCAATGCGACACTTGCCGCCGCACGCCGAGGCTGCAGGGTCACATCCACCGATTACGTGGCTGCGCTGCTGGAGCGTGGTGAAGACCGGGCCAGGGCAGAGCACCTGGAAGTGACCTTCCAGGTGGCCGACGCTGAAGCACTGCCGTTCGAGGACGCGAGCTTCGATGCCGTGCTGTCGACCTTCGGCGTGATGTTTACGCCCGACCAGTCCAAAGCCGCCACCGAACTGGCGCGAGTCTGCCGTCCCGGTGGGCGGATCGGCCTGGCCAACTGGACACCGGAAGGCTATGTCGGGCAGATGTTCAAGACCCTGGGCCGCCACCTGCCACCACCGGAGGGGGCACAACCACCGTCCAACTGGGGCACCGAAGCCTGGCTGCATTCACACTTCGATGAACGCGACTTTCTGATCCAGGTGACGCGCCGTCACTTCAACTTCCGCTATCGCTCGGCGGCGCACTTCATCGACGTCTTCCGCAACTGGTACGGGCCGCTCCATAAAGCCTTCGCGGTGCTGCCTCCCGAGGGTGCCCAGGCGTTTGAACAGGACCTGACCGAGTTGCTGAACCGGGCGAACCGGGCAGGGGAGACGTCATTGGTGGTGCCGAGCGAATACCTCGAAGTTGTCATCACACGGCGCTGAAACCACATTGATTTATTTGGGAGATCCTGTGTGGGAGCCTGCTCGCGATRGCYATCGCGAGCAGGCTCCCCCACAGGCACCGGCGCAAGATCAAAGGTGCGCGCATGAATATCGAAGCCAGCAAGCACTTACCATGTAATGTGGCAGTCGTAAGTGCAGTTTGCATGAGTAGAGTGGTTAACTTTTGTTTGCTGTTAAAAGCATTCGACTACTAATATGCCGTTGCGGTTCTTCAGGCAGGCGGCTTGTAGTAGCGGAACGGTGATTTTGTTTACTTTACTGGTCGATGATACGCGGGGCTGCGCTGTAAGTTTATCGATGGTTACGCTGTTGGCAGGACAATCTACATTATAGTTGCAGGACTCATCTTGCTGGGTTGTATAGTAACCGTTGTACCAGCAGCTATGGTTTGCACTACTATTTTTGAATGCAATGTCACATGGCGTGTCTTCCGCAAAGGCTGCGGGAGTAAACAGCGCAAAGCCAAGCAGGGCAAAGGAATAAAATGGATTGATGGTTTTCATGTCTGTCGTCCATGCGGAACAGTTCTTCCGATGTGGGAGTACGTATGAATTTGGTTATTGTATGGGCTAAGTTAGTAGGCTTTTTTAGTGGGTGCTACTGTCAGAGTTGACAGGTATTGTTCTATTTCTAGATATTTTCGAGATAAGCAGATAGTACTTATTCATCGTGTGTACTCGGTGAGGCGAGTCGAACGATATAAATGGCCATATCGCATTATGGTTGACGCGAGTCGTCAAACCACTCATATGCCGTGCGCCAGATGCAGACTCCCAGAAAGTAAGCCGACATCAGCAGCCAAACGCCCATCACCATCGGGTTGATCACCGGATGGTTGAGCACCAGCGACAAACTGCATAGCAACCAGATGGCTGTCACGGCGATATTAATCGGCATGAAGCGGCGCACGCGAAACGGGT
Organism: Pseudomonas sp. P5_A12; assembly: GCF_056400685.1. Classification (NCBI taxonomy): domain Bacteria; kingdom Pseudomonadati; phylum Pseudomonadota; class Gammaproteobacteria; order Pseudomonadales; family Pseudomonadaceae; genus Pseudomonas; species Pseudomonas sp. P5_A12. The sequence continues at coordinate 5,063 of NZ_JBFUKU010000031.1, forward strand.
GCAGGAACTTCATCCGCGTCACAGTCAACAAGGCCAGGCCGATGACGGTGAGCAAGGTGATCCAGGGCGTCGGTGCAATGATGTACAGGCACAGCGCGACCACGTTCCACGCGGCTGGAAAACCCTGGAAGTAGTTGTCTTTGCTTTTCATGTTGACGTTGCAGAAGCAAAACAGCGACGACACCAGAATCAGCGACACCGTCAGCAGCAATGAGTGGTCCGGTAGTGGCACGTAGCGGTAAATAAATAGCGCCGGGATAAACACATAGGTGAGGTAGTCGATTACCAGGTCCAGAATCGAGCCATCGAAACYGGGCAGCACCGTCTGCACATTGACCTTGCGCGCAAGTGCGCCGTCCAGTCCGTCCACGATCAGCGCGACCCCCAGCCACAGCAGGCAGTGGGTCGGTTGGTTGTCCAGCAGCGCCAGGGTGGCGAGGAAGGCGGTCACCACACCGGTGGCGGTGAAACCATGGGCGCCCCATGCTTTGAGCCTGGCAATGTGTACGGTCGAAATCACGGGGGCGTTCTCCAGAAAGTGAAGCAAGCCTGTTATCAAACCTTCAAGTGGAGGTGTCGGCAAACCTGGCGGGTTGCAGGTATCGACCGGGAATCCGGGCATAAGGTTCACCGTCAGTAAATGTTGGCGGCGTGTCAGGCTTTCACGCCAGCCCAACGGTGGTGGCGCATTCGCCGACGAGGTCTATCGTTGCCAGAATGGATCCATTCCCTTAAGGAGATCGTCGTCATGAACACCAGCGATTTGCTCGAACAATTACTGCGGGCCAGTCAGGGCACGGTGTCGCAACAGAGCGGCGGTGGTGCGTCATCTCAAAATCCGCTCGGCGGATTGGGCGGGTTACTGGGCAGCCTGATGGGCGGTTAGGCCGGCTCAAGCAGTGGCGGTGGTGGCTTGGATGACTTGCTCGGCGGTGTGCTGGGCGGCGGTGCACCCGCAGGCGGTGTGACCCAAAATCGCTCGGGTGGCAGCACCAGTTACGCAGCCCTGGCCTCGTTGGGGATGATGGCGTTTCAGGCGTATCAGGCCTGGCAGCGCAGTCCGGCCTCGGYGCCACAACAGCCGCCGCGCACCGTCGATTTATTGTCGGGCCCGGACATCGAAGACCATAGCCATGCCGTGCTGCGCGCCTTGATTGCGGCGGCGAAGGCCGATGGCCGCATTGATGCTGCAGAGAAGCAGATATCAGCGCTGAAATCGGCAAACACATCGATGACCCCGACCTTCAGCAATGGCTGGATGAAGAGGTGGCCCGGCCGCTGGATGCCACCGATGTATCGCTGTCGGCAACCGATCCGGCGATTGTGGCGCAAATGTATCTGGCCAGCGTAATGCTGGTGGACGATCAGGGGGAGGCCGAGCGTACCTGGCTGGATGAACTGGCTGCGGCACTGAACATCGAACCAGAATTGCAGGTGCATTTGGAGCAGCAGGCCAAGGGTGGCACTGCCTGAGTGACCGCCACAAAAACTTGTTGCCTATCCGATTGCTATCGCGAGCAGGCTCGCTCCCACATTGGAATGCATTTAAATGAGGGAGCGAGCCGGTTCCGGGCGGCGTTCCGACGATGAACGATAATGCGGTGACTACACCAGAAACGTAATGCCATGCGCCTCGGCGATTTCCAGTATCCGGGGCAAATCCTCCGGTACCCGCAACCGGTCCACCGCAGCAAAGAACTGCCCGCCCCGCGGGTCTGAGACCACACCGATCATCTTCGCGGTCGGGCTAATGTTTTTGTAAGCATGAATAGACCCGCCGGGGATGTGCACATAGCCCCCGGCCGAGACCGTAGTGGACGCACCCGCCACCGTCACTTCAACCTGACCGTCGACCACGTAGAACGCCTCGTCCCACGGATGAAAGTGCGGCGGCGGCCCGCCACCTTGTACGCCTTCCTGAATGTGCATTTCAAAGGGCTTGCTCAGATCGCCACCTGCCAGAATCGTAATCGCCTCGCCGACGACATTCACCGACGCAGGTGATGTTGCAGGTTCGATGATGTGGACCGTGCGCATGATTGTCCTCCGAAGGATGAACCCGGACCGGCTGAGTATATTCGCAAGCGGCACCGGTCGGTGCTGCGCCACAGGCCCGTCTGTCCGGGCAATTTCAACGCCGATTGAATTTTTCTCCCGGCCCATCGCTCTGCTGATGTAGAGACGTGTTGCTTGAGCGTCCTGCCTCTGGCCTTAGACCGAGAGATGCGCCCATGACTGCCTTGACACACCTCCAATCCCGGCCTGCCCATGAGCAGGCGATGTCTGCCACCGGTAGCCTGAAGCAGACCTACGAGCAGTTGCTGTTGAGCGACGCTGCCCAGCCTCTGGCCAGGACGTTTCTGCACGCTCAACTGCAGCAAGCGGCGAACCTGCCGCAGGACATGCCGCAAGACCTCTCGGCCCTGCAAGACTTTGTCGAACAGCACTCCACCGAAGTGGCTCGCCAGTACGCCGACTACATCAAGGCCCGCAAAGCCGGGGGAGTGCGGCAGTTCTTCAGCAACAAGGCCCACGCCCTGTTTTTCCTGCAAGCCGTTGCCCCCACCAAACTGGTGGACGGCGCCTGGCTGTCCGGTTTACTGCCGCACTGGCGCGACCCGCGTTTCGACGGGCTGATCTGCACCTATCTGGAAGAATTGGGCGAGGGCAACCCGGCGCAGAACCATGTGGTGATCTACCGCAAACTGCTGGCGGAACTGGGCTTGCAGGACACCGGCGTCATCGTCGACGAGCATTACCTGCAAGGCGCGATACAGCTGGCACTGGGCGCATGYGCCGAAGAGTTTTTACCCGAGGTGATCGGCTACAACCTGGGCTATGAACAACTGCCGCTGCACCTGTTGATCAGCGCCTATGAACTCAGCGAGTTGGGCATCGATCCGTATTACTTCACGTTGCATGTGACCATCGACAATGCCAGCACCGGCCACGCGCACAAAGCCGTGCAATCTGTGCTGCAACTGATGCCGCTGGAAGGTGATCGCGAAGATTTTCTGCGTCGGGTCGCGCTGGGCTATCGGCTTAATGATCTGGGTCCGGGCAGTCGGGCGATCATCGAGTCGTTCGATCTCTACGGCGAAGTGCTGAATATGCTCGAACGCAAACGACCGTTCGGCCAGCACATGCATTCCGACTACTGCCGCTTTGAAGGCAAGACCGTCAACCAGTGGCTATCGGCGCCAGAGCAGCTGCCCGGCTTCCTCGCCGCCCTGGAAACCAAAGGCTGGATCAAGCGTCACCAAGACCCGCGAGCCAGCCGTTTCTGGCAGTTGATCGAAGGCGATGGCGCGGCCATGTTCGGGGTGTTCAGCCCTTATGAAAAACAACTGCTGCACGATTGGATTGCCGGCGACTGGATACCCGAGTGCCCGCCACCGGCGTATCGCCGCAACCACAGTGACGCCGTCGAACSCGCCTTGCCGGCCAGCGATCCGGATGTCCAGAGCCTGCAAGGCGCGCTGGAGGGGCGGACTGCGGCCGAGCAGATGCAGGTGTTGATCCCGTGGTTGTCGGCGCATCGGCACTCCCATCCGGCCGGCCTGTTGGCCACGCGTCGATTCATCGAGCTCAAATCCAGACTTCGATAAGGAGCCTTACATGAATCAGGAAGAACACATGGACGCTGCCGATCTGGCGTTGCTGCAACTGGGGCGCCGCTTGCAGGCCGACAACTATCGATTCATCACGCCAACGCCGCTGACGCATCAGCGAGTGCTTGATCGGGCGACCTGGCGACAGRCCCCGAGCCTGCGCGATGTGTTCGGTTGGTCGCGGCCGTTCGAGTCGGGTCTGTTGTCGGCGGATGAACAGCGGCAGTTACAACAGGCTGGCGTGCTCGAAGAAAGCAACGGACACCTGAAAAGCCGGGTGCGCTGGTCGAGCCTCGATGATCTGCTGTTTGTGCATTCTGCCTTTCCCACCGACGCAGCGGACGCGGTGTTCTTCGGGCCGGACACGTACCGCTTTGCGCAGCTGATCCATGCCTATCTGCAACACGACTTCGCTCCGATCAGGCGTGCGGTGGACATCGGCTGTGGTGCCGGCGTCGGCGCAATTGTGATTGCTCGCGCCCGCCGTGAAGCCCAAGTGCTGGCCGTGGACATCAACCCGGCGGCGCTGCGTCTGACGGCCATCAATGCCGCGCTCGCCGAAGTGACCAATGTCAGCACCGAAGCCAGCGATGTATTGCAAGGCGTCGACGGTCACTTCGATTTGATCGTTGCCAATCCACCCTACATGGCCGACCCGACCGAGCGCGCCTATCGCCATGGTGGTGGAGCGTTCGGCGCGCAACTGTCGCTGCGTATTGTCGAGCAAGCCTTGAACCGACTGGCACCCGGCGGCTCGTTGGTGCTGTATACCGGGGTGGCGATGATCGATGGCCATGATCCGTTCCTGCAAGCACTGACCCCGCACCTGGCGTCGCCAATGTTCGGCTGGACTTATCGTGAACTCGATCCCGACGTGTTCGGCGAAGAGTTGCTGACCCCCGGTTATCAGCGCGTGGAACGGATTGCGGTGGTGGCGCTGATCGTCACGCGGGTAGGCCCCGGCATCGGGGGGATCGTTGCGTCGGCGGGTGCGCCATGAACAAGGACCTCGACGACTACAACCACATGCGCGACTTCTCGGCGACCTCTGAGCCCGCCGCGACCAAACGCCCAGGCAAAAAGAACGCGAAAGACCATGCGTTGCAGTTTTGCATTCAGAAGCACGACGCCTCACGCCTGCATTACGACTTTCGCCTGGAGCTCGATGGCGCGCTGAAAAGCTGGGCTGTGCCCAAAGGCCCCTCGCTCGACCCCAAGGTCAAGCGCCTGGCGGTCCACGTCGAAGACCATCCGCTGGACTACGCAACGTTCGAGGGCAACATCCCAGAGGGGCACTACGGCGCGGGTGATGTGATCGTCTGGGACCGTGGCGTATGGATTCCGCAAGAAGATCCGGCCAAGGCCTATGCCAAGGGCAAACTCAAGTTCGAGTTGCAAGGCGAGAAGCTCGGCGGACTGTGGAACCTGGTGCGCACGCACATGCCGGGCAAGCRGGAACAATGGTTTTTGATCAAGCATCAGGACAGCGCGGCGAAACCCGAGAGCGACTACGACGTGGTCGCTGCCGAGCCCGACAGCGTGCTGAGTGACCGGACCCTCATCGCCAAACCCGCAAAAACTGCGGCTAAACCCAAACCCGTGAAAAAGCCCGCTAAACCCGCTTCCAAGGCGCCGTCTGCGCCGCTCACCGGCGCCCACAAAGCCAAACTGCCCGACCAGCTCAAACCCGAACTGGCCACGTTGGTGGAAAAGGCCCCGGAGGGCCAGTGGAGCTACGAGATCAAGTTCGACGGCTACCGGATCATGGCCCGCATCGATCACGGTGACATCAAGCTCTTCACTCGTAACGGCCACGACTGGACCCACAAATTGCCAAAGCAAGCCCAGGCGTTAGCGGCACTGAACCTGGAATCGGCTTGGCTCGACGGTGAAATGGTGGTGGCCGTCGAGCACGGCGTGCCGGACTTTCAGGCGCTGCAAAATGCCTTCGATGCCGGTGCCAGCGCCAACATCCTGTACTACCTGTTCGACTTGCCTTACCTCAACGGCGTGGACCTGCGCGAGGTGCCGGTCGAAGAGCGCAGGGTGGCGTTGTCCACCGTGCTCAAACTTAATCAGGACCCGTTGCTACGCTTTTCGGACTCGTTCGACGAAGCGCCCGAAGCCTTGCTCAACAGCGCCTGTCAAATGCAGATGGAAGGGCTGATCGGCAAACGTCTGGGCTCGCCTTACGTGTCCCGGCGCAGCAGCGACTGGATCAAGCTCAAGTGCAAACACCGCCAGGAATTCGTGGTGGTCGGCTACACCGATCCGAAAGGATCGCGCAACGCCTTCGGTGCGCTGCTGCTCGGTTTGCATGACCGTGACAGCGGCGAGTTGCGTTACGCCGGCAAAGTGGGCACCGGCTTCAACGAGACCACGCTCAAACGCGTCTACGAACAGCTCAAACCGTTGCAGGCGAAGAAACCGTCGGTGGTCAATCCACCGACCGGTTTCGAGGCCAAGGGTGTGCACTGGCTCAAACCCGTGCTGTTGGCGGAAGTGGCGTTCGCTGAGATGACCAAGGAAGGCTCGGTGCGCCATGCGGTGTTCCATGGCCTGCGCGATGACAAACCCGCCGAAGGCATTACAGAGGAGCAGCCGAAAGTGGTGAAGACTCCAGAGAAAAAAACGTCCGCTGCGGCGAGGAAAAACACCGCCCAACCCGCACCGTCACAAATGGGGCTGGGCGAAGGCAAGGTGCGCATCACCCACCCCGACCGGGTCATCGACGCCTCCAGCGGTACCACCAAAGTACAATTGGCCGAGTATTACGCCAGCGTTGCACAGTGGATTTTGCCAGAGCTCAAGGACCGCCCCGTTGCCTTGGTGCGTGCGCCGGATGGCATCGCAGGCGAGCTGTTTTTCCAGAAAAACGCCGAGCGCCTGGCGATCCCCGGCATCACCACGCTGGACAAGGAATTGACCGGCCAACCGGTGATGATCATCAACAACGCCGAAGCGCTGATTGGCGCCGTGCAGATGAGCACCGTGGAGCTGCACACCTGGAATGCCACCGCAGACAACCTCGACCGGCCCGACCGCTTCGTGCTCGACCTTGACCCGGACCCGGCGTTGCCCTGGAAAAGCATGGTCGAAGCGACTCAACTGACGTTGTCAGTGCTCGATGAACTGGGGCTCAAGGCGTTTCTCAAAACCAGCGGCGGCAAAGGCATTCACCTGGTGGTGCCGCTGACCCGCAAGCTCGGCTGGGACGAGGTGAAGGACTTCAGCCATGCGATTGTCAGCCACATGGCCAAGCTGTTGCCGGAGCGGTTTTCCGCGGTGTCGGGACCGAAAAACAGGGTAGGGCGGATCTTCATCGATTACCTGCGCAACGGTCTGGGCGCTACCACTATTTGCGCCTACGCCGTACGCACCCGTGAAGGGTTGCCGGTGTCGGTGCCGGTTTTTCGCGAGGAGGTCGCCGAGCTCAAGGGTGGCAATCAATGGAACGTGCACACCGTGCATGAACGCCTGGCCGAGGTGGGAGATGCGCCTTGGGCGGATCTGAAGAAAACCCGGCAGACGATTACGGCCGAGATGCGACGGCGGGTAGGGATGAAAAAGTGATCGGAGGTGAAAATGCCGACGCCCCGTTCACGGGGCGCCGGTCGGACCTCTTTATTGCTTGAGCAGTTACTTGATGAATTGCAGGAGGTCAGAGTTCAGTTTGTCGATCGCGGTTTTGAAGTCTTTCGCAGTGACATTCTGGCTTTCGTTTTCCAGGGTCGTGCCAAACACCTTGCGCACGACTCGGCCCATGGTCTGGTTGGTTTTGGCGTCGATGAATTCCGCCTCGATATACAGCTCGGTGTCCTGGTCGCGGTGACCCGTGGMTGCTTGTGTCGCCCCGACGACGGCCGCAATCGGCACCACTTCATACCACTTCATACCTTCGTTCGAGGCGCTGACCCCCGTAATTGCCGCGCGCAGGATCAAGGTTTTGGCACCGGCCGGAGCGGCTGCCGGCGTGCTGACCACCTGGTATTTCGTGCCCAGTGTGGCCCGGGCTTTAGTGGTCATGTAGTTCTGGATATCGGCCAGCGTCTGCTGATTGACCCGTTCATTGGGTTTCGGCGCCGGGTAGAACTCCAGCTTGTTGAAGACCACGGTGTTATACGCGTTCGGGTTCCACGATGGGCTCACCCAACGCATCGCCGTACCCCCGCTGGGTGTTTCGACTTCCTTCAGGTTGTTGTAGCTCGACAGGAAACCGGAGTATTGCGTCGTCTCCGTGACTTTCGAGGTGCAACCGCCCAACAGGACGCCGGTCAATGCRGCACCGATGAACAAGCTTCGGGACAGAATCATAGTGTTGTTTACTCCATGGTTTAAAATCGTATTTTTTTTTGCTACGCATCAAAAGCGCCAAGTCATGTTCCCGGTCAGCGCTTGAATCCAGGCGCTGTCGAATTGCCCGGAAATTTCATTACCCGAAAGGGTCTTGGTCTGTTGGTCGGGCATGTCACCGAGCCAGATCAGTGCCCAACTGACATTAACATCGGTGTCCTTGTCAACAGCATAGGTGGCTCCCGTTCCAAGGCGCCAGATTTCGTTCATCGGCAAGATCACGCTGCGGTCGCTGTCCGACACGGCGCTGCTGTCGTACGCCACACCGACGTTCCACAGCCATTGCTTGGTGGCCTGGTATTGCGCACCCAGTGAGAGGTGCCAGGTGTCCTTGAAATGCGCGTCGATCGTTCTCGATTGCGCACCAAACGCATTAGTGTCGACCTCTACCCCGATGTCGCCAAACTCCGACCAGTCCTGCCAGTTGACCGAGGCCAACAAGGCCAATTTCGGGTCCATTTGTTGGAACAGGCTAAGGGTGACGGTTTGCGGCACATTCACGTCGAGTTTGGTGTTGGTGTTGTTGATGCGCTCCAGCAGCCGACCATCGCCTTTCACATCCAGCCGGTCTTCGAAGTCCAGATCGACTTTGCTGGTGTAGGTCAGGCCAATGCGTGTGCTCTCTTGCGGGGAGTAAATCACCCCCACATTGGCGCCATAGCCCCAGGTGCCGTCCCGGTATTTGTATTGACCGTCGGTGCGGTCGGTGAAACCGAAGGGTCTACGGTCAATGGCGGTTTGCGCCTTCAACTCGCCGTACATGGCCTTGACGCCCAGGCCTACTGACCATTGCTCGTTGAAGCGGTAAGAGACACTGGGCACCATGGACAAACCGACGATGCTGGCGTTTTGCGCAAAATAACGCCCTGACCAATCGTTGTCGTAATTGATGGCAAGCCCGAAGTCGCCGTAGGTGCCAAAACCGACGCTCCATTGATCGTCCAGTTCATGGGTGACGAAGAAGCTGCCGCCGGGAATCGGATCGAGGGCGTTGCCACTGCCGCTGCCCGGTTCGGTGCCGGCATCGCGATCGAAGGACACGTCACCGTAAAGCACTTGCAAACCGCCGGTGATTTGCGTGCCCGGCAAGTAACTCATGCCCGCCGGGTTGTAGGCGATGGTCGAGGGGCCTTGAGCGCGGGCGGCGGCGCCGGCGTTGGCCAGGCCGACGTTATCCGTGCCGATTTCGTAAAGCGAGATGCCGCCGGCCCAGGCTTGCTGGCAGCACAGGGCAAGGAGTGTGAAAGTGGGTAGGGCAACTGTTTTTGTTGGCATGTATTGTCCTCACCAAATGTCTATTCGAAAACGGGTGGCCCGCCCGACCACCCGTGGATTTGGTTGCTTACTTGGCCATTTCCGCGCGGGCGGCCTCGAGCTTGGCCTTGACCGAGTCGAGGTTGAAACTCGCGCCTTTTTGCATGGGCGGGAACTCAATCGCAGTTTCAGCCAGTTTCATCACCTGCTGCTGGACGAACACGAAGCGCCAGAACTGGAACTTGAACCAGTCGAAGTACTGTTGCGAGCCCTGTGCTGACTGATTCTCCGGCCAACCCATACGTTCAAAAGGATCAAGACGAAGGTTAGTCAGGATCGGCACATCCACAGATAATTTAGCGCCCAACCAACCGCCAGGCTGGTCAATGAAGCGGTACTTGTAATCATCAATGCGCACCGCACCCAGGACACTCTCTCCAAAGTAGAAGATTTCATGGCGGTTCGACGGACCTTTACCGGTAATCATCGGTGTCTGGTCGTAGCCGTCGAGGTGCACCTTGTAGGTGGTATCGCCCAGTTGTTTGCCCTTGAGCAGTTCCGCGGTGATGTTCGGGTTGCCCGCCGCAGCGACCAGGGTCGGGAACCAGTCCATACCGGACATGATGCCGTTGGCAACCGTGTTAGCCGGCACTTTACCCGGCCACTTAACGATTGCCGGTACCCGGAAACCGCCTTCCATAATGGTGCCTTTACCCATGGCAAACGGGGTGGTGCCGCCGTCCGGCCAAGTGAAGTTTTCCGCACCATTGTCGGTTGTGAAGATCACGATGGTGTTGTCATCCATGCCTTCTTTTTTCAGCTTGGCCATGACATCGCCGACGATGTCATCCAGCTGTGCCATGCCGGCTTCCTGTTCCGACCAGCCGTTTTCCGAATTGCGCATGGCCTCGTACTTGTCGGACAGGTGGGTGACGATGTGCATGCGGGTCGGGTTCAACCAGACGAAAAACGGCTTGTTGTCCTGCTTGGCCTTGTCGATGAAGGTGAAGGTCTTGTCGCGAATCTCGTCGTCGACGGTTTTCATCCTCTCTGGATACAGCGTGCCGGCGTCTTCGATTTTCTGTTTGCCGACCTTGCCCCAGCGCGGCATGACGGTGCTGTCATCGGTGGTGGTGGCCCAGCTGTGGACCATATTGCGCGGGCCGACCTTGTCCAGCAGGTCCTTCGGATAGTTGGGGTGTGCCGGATCTTCCATGGCGTCGAGGTGATAGAGGTAACCGAAGAACTCATCGAAGCCATGGACGGTAGGCAGGAATTCGTTCAAGTCGCCCAAGTGGTTCTTACCGAACTGGCCGGTGGCATAACCCATGGATTTCAGGGCGGTTGCGATAGTCACGGCTTGGGCAGGAATGCCGATGGGCGAGCCGGCCTGGCCGACGGTGGTCATGCCCGTACGGATCGGCAGTTCACCGGTAATGAAGTTGGCGCGACCGGCTGTGCAGCTGGCCTCGGCGTAATAATCGGTAAAGCGCATGCCCTCATTGGCGAGCTGGTCGAGATGAGGGGTGCGACCGGCCATCATGCCCTGGTTGTAGACACCGATGTTGGACCAGCCAATGTCGTCGCCCATGATCACCAGGATGTTAGGTGGCTTATCGGCGGCATGTGTCATGCCGGGAATTAACATGGCAGACATAAGTAAAGGCGTTGCGAGTGCAGAGAATATTTTTTTCCGATTCATAATCGAGACCCTGTGTACGGCTATAGATACGCTTAAAGAAAGCCCTCAGGTAACTCCTGAAATACGGGATCCCCCCGCCAAGAGATTAGGTAGGTATTGTGAAATTTCCAGACGCCGCCCACTTAAATGAGGCAAAACATGGTCAAAACTTCAATTTGTTTAGTGGTTTGAATGGCGAGCACCATGAAACTGCGCTTTGCTGATGCTCAAACCACCAAGGTGTTTAAACATGCCGAGCTATCGACCCGAGCATTACCTGCTGCCTTGTGCCCTTTTATTCGGGGCGTTGGTTGCTCACGCCGATGATTCCGCCGAGCTGGCGAGAAAATCCCTGAACCCGATTGCGAACTTGTACAGCCTGCCAATCCAGTACAACTGGAATCAGAAAATGGGGCCCACGGGGGAGGGCATGCAAAGCGTGACCAACGTCCAGCCGGTTCTGCCCTTCGAGTTGAATGACCACTGGAACCTGATCTCCCGCACGATCCTGCCGATTATTGACCAGCATGGTCTGGCTCCAGACGGCGCGGCGAACAAATCCGGTGTGGGGGATGTGACCCAAAGCTTTTTCTTCTCGCCCAAGGACCCGACGGAAAGTGGCTGGATTCTCGGTGGCGGGCCCGTGTTGCTGATCCCCACTGGAAGTGACAGGTTGCTGAGCAGTCGGCAGTGGGGGGCAGGGCCGACCATCGTGGCGCTGAAACAATCACACGGATGGACGCGAGGTATTCTGGCCAATCAGATCTGGAGCCTGAGCGGCGAGCAGCCGAATGCGGAAAAGGTCAATCAGACGTTCTTGCAGCCCTTTTGGTCGTACACCACTCACACCTACACCACGTTTGGCATTAACACCGAGTCGACCTACAACTGGCAATCCAGGGAATGGTCGGTCCCCATCAATGCCACGGTGACACAGCTGCTCAAGCTGGGAGGCCAGCCGCTGACCATTCAGGCCGGGCCACGCTATTGGGCTGACAGCCCCGAGGACGGTGCGCAGGGCTGGGGATTTCGTGCGGCGATCACGTTTTTGTTTCCACGATGAGCCCCAGCCCGCTCACGTCGATCTCGTCTCCTTAACTGCCTTGCGGTACCACTCGGGCATCATTGCCTGAGCCTTCGATGTACACCTTCATGCCTTTACTCAAGTTCGGATTGATCGGCTGGGTGACCGATACCAGCACGCCACTGGTGACCCGCACGATGATCTGTTGCGCGGTTACCGGTTGGTCATACTTCTTCTTCTCTACATAGTTACCGCCGGCAGCCCCGGCGAGCGCACCGGCAACCATGGCGACATCGCGGCCGGTGCCATGACCGATCAGGCTGCCGATACCCAGACCGCCAAGGCCGCCGAGCACGGCACCGACGCCACTGTCGTGATTGGTCTGCATTTGTGTCAGCGAGATCTGCTCGATCTTCCCTGATCGAACCTCGATCTCACCGGCACCGCCATCGGTTGATCCGACGGCAGAGCAGGCACTGATTAACACAGTCGCCAACGTGAGGGTCATCCAGGACAGGATTGCTTTCATGCGGTGTACCTCTTTATCAGGAATCGATTATTTGTATTTGATGGCAATGGCTTTGAGCTTGCGCCCCTGGATCGTACTGACGTCACGGCTCCATACCGGGCCGGACACGTAGGCCCCGACGGTCGCAATCTTGTCGTAAACAATGACGACTGCGTCTGCGCCAAGCTTGGCGCCTTCGTCTTGCAGTTTCAGTTCGATGTCGGCCATAGGGGGCGCCGGTTCGATACTGGCATCAATCAGGATTTCACCCAGCCGCACGAAGGGGCGCGTCGGCTCTGTGCGCAATATCTGGACTTCGGCCGGAATAGTCGCAGGGTACTGCGGGACCCCAACATACTGGGTTACCTGAGCCTCCACCGTTGCGCAGCCGTTTAATGCCAGGACACCGGTGATGAGCGCGGCGAAGAATAACGTTCTGTGCACATTTGATAACGGGCGCGATAGATACGGATGCATGTCGAATGTCCTCTGCATTTGTTAATTCAACCGCCAATCTTTTTTGGGCGGTTGAAACAGGCCTCAACTGCGGATGAACGCCCAGATATCAGCGTTCAATTTGTTGATCGCGGCTTTGAAGTCCTGGGTGCTGATTGCCTGCTTGTCGTTCTCCAGCGGGGTGCCGAATATTTTGCGCACCACTTTGACGACGGTTTGATTGGTCCTGGCATCGATGAGCTCGGCTTCGATGAACAGGTTAGTGTCTTGATCCCGGTGACCGGTGGCGGCCTGCGTCGCTCCGACAACGGCTGCAATCGGCACCACTTCATACCACTTCATGCCTTCGTTCGAGGCGGTGACTCCGGTGATTGCCGCACGCAGGATCAGGGTGTTTGCGCCGGCCGGTGCTGCGGCCGCGCTAGACACTATCCGGTATTTCTGGCCCAGCACGCTTTTGGCCGTGCTGGTCATATAGTTCTGCAATTCGAGCAACGTCTGCATATTGACCCGCTCGTTGGGTTTTGGCGCGGGGTAGAACTCCAGCGTATTGAACGCAATGGTGGTATACGCATTCCGGTCAAACGACGGGCTCACCCAGCGCATCGCCGTGCCACCGCTGGGCGTTTCGACTTCCTTGAGGTCGCTGTAGCTCGACAGGAAACCGGAGTACTGCGTCGTCTCGGTGACTTTCGAGGTGCAACCGCCGAGCAGGATTGCGGCCAATGCGGTGCCGATGACCAGGTTGCGGGACAGATTCATGGTGTGTGTGCTCCTAAGATAAAGTCGAATGTTTCTGTGGTGACGCAGTCGACCATCGCCCCCGGCTTTCGAAATCTAAATACCTCTGGAGACAGCGTAGGTAGCAATGCTGAAATATCCAGCCAATGCGCGCCACGCTGACTTTTTTTGCCCGGATTTGTCGGGTTATTTTTTCGATTGAATGGCGAATGACAGCAAATTGAGCTTTGCTGATATTCCGGATGGTCGATGGCTGCAAACCGGTGCAAGGCATGAATCATCAAAACGTGTTCATCGGAATATGAGTCCGTTACGACGTCATTTTCGTCAGCCGTCGTCTAACGCCTGACCTCTCTCTGCGGAGAACAAAAGATGCTTAGCCTCCAGCAGTATGTCCGCTTGTTCACGGTCAGCATGGTCATGTCTGTCGTTGTCACGCCGTTGCAAGCCGCCCAGACACCGGCGGTAGATGCGCCAGCGGCGCAGTTGGAACCCAAGGCGCTGGATATTCTGAAGGCCATGAGCGCTCGCCTGACAAGCACCCAGGGCCTGAGTTTCAAAGCCGTTACCACCTACGAAAAGCCCAGCCGGCTTGGGCCACCCCTGGCCTATAGTTCGGTGGCGCTGGTCACTGAGCAGCGCCCGAATCAGCTGCGTGTCATGACCTCGGGCGATGGTCCGGCCACCGAGTTTTATTACGACGGCAAGCAAGCCTATGCCTTTGAGCGCAAAGACAAACTGCTCGCTCAAGCTGATGCGCCTCCCACCATCGACGCGACGCTGGAGGCCGCGTACCAGCGTGCGGCCATCTATTTTCCGTTTACCGACGTTATCGTCGCTGATCCTTATAAAGACTTGTCCGCGGATATGCGTGTGGCGTTTTACATCGGCCAGTCGACGGTGGTCGGCGATACCACCACCGATGTGATTGCTTACGCCAGCGACACCGTATTCGTCCAGGCCTGGATCGGTGCTGAGGACAAGCTCCCGCGCCGGTTGCGCGCAGTGTTTCTCGATGACCCGACCCGATCCCGGCATCAGGTCGATTTCAGTGACTGGAAGCTCAGTTCAGCGATGCCTGCGGCGTTCTTCAAACCTGACCAGATCGAGTCGGCGCGCCGGATCAAGTTTGCCCCGCCTCCCGTCCTTCGCGCCCCGCAAGGCGTTAAAGAACCCGTCACAAAACCCTGAACGAGGAGGTTGAATCATGAACAGATCTACCTTGGAGTTCGCGGGCCTGTTAATCGCCGCGCTGATGTGTAACGAGGCGGCAGCCTGGTCGCACGCCGGTGGTTTTGGCGGAGGATACGGCGGTGGGGGTTCATGGGGTCGTTCCGGCGAATTCGGCTCGGCTTCGGGCGGCGATGGCAGTTGGAGTGGCGAAACCAATCGCGGCGGCTCGGCCTCCGGCGGTGACGGCAGCTGGAGCGGTACGAGCTACCGCGGAGGTTCGGCGTCCGGTGGCGGTGGGTCTTGGGCAGGCACGGGTGCCGAAGGCGGAACGGCGTCCGGCGGGGGCGGTGCCTGGCAAGCACAAGGTGAAAATGGCGCCGCCGCTGCTGGCTACCACGCGGACGGTTATGGCACGACAGCCTACCGGGGACCCGCATATGGCGGGGACGCTTACCAGTCAGTTCCTTACGGGACCGCCTACTACCACCCACCCGCCGCTGTGATTGCCAGCAGCGGCTGTTATTACTGCGGCGGTGTCAATCCGGTCGCTGCAGCCGCGACGGGCGTGGCGGTGGGCTCGGCTGTAGGGTCGTTGGCCGACGAGAATGCCGACGAAGACGATTTCAACGCTGGCTATAACGCCGGGATGGTCGCTTCGGGACCGCCGACGATGCCCTTGGGCCAGACTTATGCCAGCCTGCCGCTCGGATGTATTTTGCAGACTTTTTCCCAGACCTACTACCAATGCGGCAATTCCTGGTTGCAACCTGCTTATGGCGCCAACGGGGTGTATTACACCGTGGTGCCACCGCCATGATCAGCGTTGTTCGGTCATTTGATTGGCATGGGTGAGGGCGCTTTTGTGGCGAGGGGGCTTGCCCCTCACCACACCAGCTTGCCTGGTCGGTTAAACACGTTTTGAAAGTGCTTGTTTAAACGCTCTCCAGGTTACGTCCTGAAAGCTACAAGACCTTGCGCCGTTGCCTACCGTTACGCCAGAATCCGCCGGCTTGTGCGCCCTGGGCCTGGCCTCTATCGTTTCCCTGCCACTGCCCATCAGTGGTCGGGTTTAGTCGCCCGCGTTAACTCAGTTGTGCGTGCATCTGTCATGCAGGCCTTTCAATTCCTGTACTTGATGGTGGCTGTACGCAGGGCGCTCTCGGGCGCGCCGGATTGCTGAGTTTGCCGGTCGACTAACCTGCGTACAGCTGCCTCCCTTCTCGTKTAGTCGCAAGAGGGGTGGCACATAATTAGGTAACTCAGCATATGTTCAAAGTAACGCCCAACCCACCGGACACCGATCCGGTTTCCCCGTACGAACCCGATTCAAACAAACTCAACGAGGCTGCCGAGCGCGCCCTTGACTTCCACTTCCCGTCGAATGCCGACATCAAGGCCACCGCGCGGACACCCAGCAAACTGTTTTCCGTGGACCAAGCAGCGAGCAACGAAACCCTGGTGGTGTTTTTGGTCGAGACGCTGGCCTCGGTCGATGTGATGGTCCATCAGTTGGTGGATCATATGGAGGGGGAGGCGCGCTACGCGTTGCTGGGGATTTCAAACAGCATCATGGTGGCGGAGCTCACCGCGAATCGGGTGCTGGATCAAATTGATATGCCCACTTAGAGCGTGATTTCACCAGCGTCTGCTCCGAGCCTGCGTGACCCGGAACAGACGCTGGCTGAGTCTTCAGCTGATGTTGCGCAACGATCCCTTCCAGTACTTTTCCCGCACTTGCCGGCGCAGCACCTTGCCGACCACCGAAAGAGGCAGCTCATCCACGAACACCAGCGATTTCGGCGCCTTGTAACCGCCCAGTCGCGTTCGGGTCTGGGCAATCAGCTCCTCTGACGTGACCGATTCGCCCTGACGCAGGATCACTTCGGCATGCACGGCCTCGCCCCATTCCGGGTGCGGAATGCCGACCACCGCCGCCATCAGAACCGAGGGGTGCGCCGCCAGCGCGGCTTCGACTTCCACCGCGTAGACGTTGAAACCGCCGCTGATGATCATGTCCTTGAGACGGTCGACGATGTACAGGAAACCGTTGTGGTCGATGTAACCCAGGTCACCGGATTTCCACGCCCCGTCTTCGAACTCGGCAGCGGTCGCTTCCGGGTTTTCGTAATAGCCTTTAATCACAGCGTTGCAGCGAATGCGGATCTCGCCGGTTTCGCCGATCGGCAGCGGCGTGCCGTCCGTATCGGCGATAAACACTTCGACCCCTGGAGTCGGACGCCCGGCCGACGACAAGCGTTGCAACGCGGCGGCATTGCCGGGCTGGTGCGAGGCCTTGTCGAGCGCGGCGATGACCATCGGGGCTTCGGTGGCGGCGTAGCCCTGGACAAAAATCTGCCCGAAGCATTCCACCAGTTCGCCCAGCTTGTCCGGGCTCATTGGCGCGGCGCCGTAGATCAAGGTGCTTAGCGATGAGAAATCCTTGGGTGCGGCGCGTTGCATTTCCAGCAAGCGATACAGCACGGTCGGTACCAGGAACGAGTGGGTCACACGCTCCTTTTCGACCTGCTGGCGCCAGGCTTCCATGTCCAGCTGGTTCATGGTCAGGTTGGTGCCACCGCCATAGAACGTCGGGAAAAACAGCATCAGCGTGCCATGGGACAGCGGCGAAACATGCAACAGCCGGGTCGCACTGGACAAGCCCAGATCGGTGTTGATGAAGGCCGCGTCGCGACACGCCATCCAGTTGTCGATGGAATACATCGCACACTTGCCCTTGCCGGTGGTGCCACCGGTGAAGCGCAACATGCAAATGTGCTGGTCGGTATCGAGGCTGACATCGTTGTCGAGGTCGGAAGCGGCGTCCACCAATGACCAGAAGCTGTGAACCCCAGGCAGGCTGGCTTGTTCGGCCGTAGGCGGGTCCATCACCACGATCTCGCAACCATGACCGCGCAACGTGCTGTAGTAGCTGTCCAGCAAGCGTGTTTCGAGAAACACGACACGGGGTTTGACCAGGCCGATCTGCCGCGAATGCTCTTCGAGCGGGTCGCGCAGGTTGGTCATGACCACCGTGCCTTCCTGCTTGAAGGTACTGGGAAACATCATCAGGCTGAGGTTGTCGTTTTCCAGGATCAGCATGAAGCGCTCGCCCGCGCGCACGTGCAGCATCGAGCGCAGGACATCGGCGATGCGGTTGGTCAGCAGGTGATACTGCTCGTAGCTGTACCGCCGGTTGCGCTCGATGTTGACGATGGCTTCCTGGTCGCGATGACGCAACGCGAGCAAGCGCATGACCCGGCTAAAATTCATTTTCATGGTGGACCGCTCCAATAGCTCCAGAAGATCGCAGCGCGAGTTATCGGGCACGCATACGCGACGCGGCATCCAGCCGGATGGTCTCGCCGTTGACGTAGGCGTTTTCGATCAGGAAAGCGCAGCAATGCGCGAACTCACGCATGTCACCCAGACGCTTTGGAGACTCCATCTGCTCTTTCAGCGAGTTGAGAATCTTCTCGTCAAGACCGGCAACCATGGTGGTCAGGAACAGGCCCGGCGCGATGGCGTTGACGCGTACGCCAATCTCGCCCAGTTCGCGAGCGGCCGGCATGTTCATGCCGATCACGCCCGCCTTGGTGGCCGCGTAGGCGCACTGGCCGACCTGGCCTTCATAGGCAGCACCGGACGACACGTTGATCACCACACCGCGCTCTTCGCCGGCTTCGGCTTCGTTCTTGGCCATGTGCTCGGCGCACTTGGACATGACGTTGAACACGCCATTGAGGTTGATCGCGGTGKCCTGGGCGAAACGGGCCAGCGGTGCAGCCTTGCCTTCACGGCCCAGTACTTTGAAACCGGTCGGCACGGCAGCGCCGTTGATGCACACATGGATGGCGCCGAATTTATCGACCACTGCGTTGACTGCGTTCTGCACCGAGGCTTCGTCGCTGACATCGGTCTGTACGAACATCGCGCGATCGGCGCCAATGGCTGCCACGGCGTGTTCGCCGGCTTCAACGTTCAGGTCGAAAATCGCCACGCGAGCGCCTTTTTCGCTGGCCATGTAATGCGCAGTGGCCAGGCCCAGGCCCGATGCACCGCCGGTGATAACGATAACTTTGTCTTGAATACGCATGGAATGTGTCCTTGTTCGCTGCCCGGCCCAAAAGGGGCCGGGTTGTTATTGTTTGGGATGGAACGGGCGGTTGATCAGAACGCGTTGACCCCGGTCAGGGCGCGGCCAATGATCAGTTGCTGGATTTGTGTGGTGCCTTCAGGAATCGGCACGATGATGGCTTCGCGGGCCAGTTTCTCGACCAGGAAGTCGGTGGTCACACCGGCACCGCCGTGGATCTGCACGGCTTGACGAGCGACAGTCACCGCCATTTCGCAAGCGAAATACTTGGCCATCGCCGCTTCCATTTCTGCCGGGATGCCGGCACCGATCATCTCGGCGGCGCGGTAGGTCAGCAGGCGGGCGGCGTCGACGTTGGTGGCCATTTCCGCGAGCATGCCGCTGATCAACTGGTGGCCGGCGATCACTTTGCCGTGTTGCTTGCGCTCTTTGGCGTAACGCACGGCTTCTTCCAGCGCGCGACGGCCGATGCCCAGACCTTGAGCCGCCACAAACACCCGGGAACGTTCGAAGAACGACAGGGTGTTTTTCAGCGCCTGGCCTTCGCCGCCGATGATGTTGCTGGCCGGAACGCGCACGTCGTTGAGGAAAATTTGCGCGGTGGACTGGCTGTTCCAGGCCATCTTGTGGATGTTCTGCACTTCATACGGGTGTTCTTTGCGGTCCAGCAGGAAGTGGGTCAGACCCTTGCGCGGATCATCGCCGGTACGGCAGGTGCAGATCAGGAAGTCTGAGTACGAGCCGTTGCTGATCCAGGTTTTCTCGCCGGTGATGATGTAGTCGTCACCGTCGCGACGGGCGCGGGTCTTGATTTCCAGCACGTTGGAGCCGACATCCGGTTCGGAAATACCGACGCTGACAAACGAGTCGCCGCTGATCAGGCCCGGCAGGTAACGTTCGCGCAGGTGATCCGGAGCGAGTTTTTCCAGCATCTGTGCGCCGAAAGAGTTGATGACCACTGGCGTCGACAAGTCCACCGAACAGGCGGCGACTTCTTCGAACAACATGGTCATGGTCGGCCAGTCCAGACCGAGGCCGCCATGGGCCTCGCTGACCGCGCCGCTAACCATGCCGAATTCGGAGAGCTGGCGCATCATCTCGGCCATTTTCTCTTTAGGCATGAACTTGTCGCGGTATTCCTTGTTGAACACCGGGTCGACCTTGTCGGCCAGGAAACGACGGAAACTCTCGACGGCTTCGAGTTGTTCCGGGGTGCGCATGACGTGTCCCATGGGGGGCTCCTTAAATATTCTTGTTGGCGAGGATGTTGACGGCGACCACGGCTTCTTCGATGCCGAACAGGCCACCACCGTTTTCCTGGATGGCAATGCGTGCGCCTTCGACCTGGCGCTTGCCGGCTTCGCCGCGCAATTGGGTGACCAGTTCGTGGATCTGCCCAAGACCGGTGGCACCGATCGGGTGGCCCTTGGATTCCAGACCGCCCGACGGGTTGATCGGCATGCGACCGCCGACGGTGAAGTCACCGCGCTCGGCGGCAGGACCGCCTTCGCCGAACGGCACCAGCATCAGCGATTCGGCGTTGAGGATTTCGCCGATGGCCGAGGCGTCATGGACTTCCGCGACGTCGACGTCGGACGGATTCACACCGGCCTGGGCGTAGGCTTTCTTCGCCGCGAGGTGGGCGATGATTTTTTCCGGCTCATCCAGACCACGGTTGGTACCGGTCTGCACGATGCTGGCGAGTACGCGAACGGCGCGGTCGCCGGAGTTTTTCAAACGCTTGAGGCCATCGGCGTTGCACAGCAACACAGCCGCCGCGCCATCACTGATCGGCGAGCACATCAGGGTGGTCAGCGGG
This sequence comes from Pseudomonas sp. P5_A12, assembly GCF_056400685.1. NCBI lineage: Bacteria > Pseudomonadati > Pseudomonadota > Gammaproteobacteria > Pseudomonadales > Pseudomonadaceae > Pseudomonas > Pseudomonas sp. P5_A12. Next base: position 25,776 of record NZ_JBFUKU010000031.1, read on the forward strand.
TAGCAGATCGCTGGCGAGGCCAGCACTTCGTCGATGCTGAAGGCTTGCTGGAACTGCGACAGCGGGTTGTGCACCGAGTGCTGGTGGTTCTTCGCCGCGACGGCTGCGATCTGGCGCTGGGTGGTGCCGTAACGCAGCATGTGGTTACGGGCGATGGCGGCATACACGTCCATGAACACGCTGTACGGGCGCTCGGAAACGGTGCCTGGCGGCGGCACGACGCCTTCACCCATGGCCAGCAAGGTCTTCTTGTTCTGCTCGACGGTGGACACGTCCCAGCCGCCATCGAACACGGCGAACATCTTGGCCTTGTCCGGGACATTCATCTTCTCGGCGCCGACCGCCAGCGCGATGTCGCACTGGCCGGCACGCAAGGCCAGGGTGGCGAGGTTGAAAGCCGAGGAGCCGGACGCGCAGGCGTTTTCAACCGAGAACACCGGCACACCTTCAATGCCGATGCGGCGCATGGCGATCGGGCCGGGAATGCCGGTCTGGCCTTGCAGCATGCCGTTGGTCATGGTGCTGTAATACACCGAGCCGACGTCAGCGGTGGTGGCGCCGGCATCTTTAAGTGCCAGGCCCACGGCTTCGTCGACCATGTCGTAGACGCTGCGGTCAAGCAATCGGCCAAACGGCGTCATGCCAACGCCCACTACATAAATATCGTTCATTATCTGTTCCTGCAGGTGTGGGGACGTGGCGGCCTAGCGGCCCTTGAAGTTCGGTGCGCGTTTTTCGCCGAAGGCTTGCAGGCCTTCCTGGAAATCGGCGGTGCGCAGGTGCTGACGCAGTGCTACTTGCTCGTGGTGCAAGGCGTCGTCGCGAGACTTGTCGGCCGAAGCGCGGGCCACTTCTTTCATGCGGCGCAGGGCGATCGGGCTCTTTTTGGCGATTTGTTTCGCCAGCTTCACGGCAGCGTCGGCGAGTTCGTCGTCGGCGTGCACTTCGCACACCAGGCCGTAGCCTTTCATTTCATCGGCCGAGAGGGATTTGCCGGTCATCAGCAAGTACATCGCCATGTTCAACGGGATCAGTCGCGGCAGCACGGCAGCGCCGCCAGCGCCAGGAAACACGCCGAAATTGGCATGGGCGTCGGCGAGGGTCGCGCTTTGCGCGGCGACCACGATGTCAGCGCACATTGCCAGTTCCAGGCCACCGGCCATGGTCACGCCGTTGAGGGCCGCGATCACTGGTTTGGGGAAGTTACGCAACTGACCGAACACCTGATTGGCGCGGTCGAGGAAGTCGGCTTCACCAGCGGGCAGGCTGCTGCCGGCCAACACTTCTTTCAGGTCGGCACCGGCGCAGAAGGCCGGGCCGTTGCCAGTGAGGATCACCGCGCGCAGTTCATCGTTCAGCGCGATGTCGTTCAGGCAGCGTTCCAGCTCGGCGAGGGTCGCCAGGTTCAACGCGTTCATGGCCCGTGGGCGATTGAGCGTCAAACGCGCCACCGGGCCTACGATTTCATACAGCAGCACATCATCACTCATGACAACTCCTCTTATTGTTAGCGCTCTATTGGCGTGATTGATGTGCCGATAGTGGAACGCAAGGGGGGCCGTCGCAGGTCATTGCAACGAAAGCGGTTGTCCGCAGGGGGGGAGGGATGCGGCAGAAACCCAAGACACCGCATTCCCCTGTAGGAGCCAGCCTGCTGGCGATRGCTGTCTTACATTCAACATTGATGTTGGCTGACAGACCGCTATCGCCAGCAGGCTGGCTCCYACAGTGGGTCCTCATGAGTCAGTGACATTGGGGCGGTCCGGTCTGTGAAGACAAATGAATTGATCGAGAAGACCGGCAACCCGGGCGCCTTGCTTGCACCATCAAAACGGTATTCGAACAACAATTAGAGAGAGACCGTGCGATGAAGAAAATCCGTGTAGTGCTGACGGTGTCAGTGTTGGCCGCCAGCATTGTCGGTGGGCTGCAATGGTCGCGAGGTCAAAGCGGGATTCATCTGCAAGCGGGTGACAACAGCGCAGGGCAGGGCGGCCAGAAAGCCGCGACCGAGGCGACCATCGCCGCCAATGCGAACACCGCGCACAGCATGCCGGCCGTTGATCCGCTGGTCGAAGCCGATATCCAGCGCGGCTTTATCGCCAGCCTGCCGGATGCCGAAACCGTCGCCGCCGACGGTCACGTGGTGTACAGCCTCAAGGGCTACGAATTCCTCGAAAAAGCCGATGCGCCGGCCACGGTCAACCCGAGCCTGTGGCAGCAGGCGCGCAAGAGCATGTCCAACGGGCTGTTCAAGGTTACGGACGGTTTTTATCAGGTGCGCGGTCTCGACCTGACCAACATGACCATCATCGAAGGCAAGACCGGCCTGATCATCATTGACTGCAACCTGGCCACCGAAGTGGCGCATGCCTCACTGGAACTGTATTACCAGCACCGCCCGCGCAAACCGGTGGTCGCGGTGTTTTACAACCACAGCCATGTCGATCACTACGCGGGTATTCGCGGCATCGTCGATGAAGCGGACGTGAAGTCGGGCAAGGTGCAGATCATCGCCCCGGCAGGCTTCATGGAACACGCGGTCGCCGAGAACGTGATGGCCGGCAACGCCATGAGCCGTCGCGCCGAGTACCAGTTCGGCACCACCTTGCCACGCAGTGCTCAGGGCCAGATTGACCTCGGCGGCGCCAAGGCCTTGTCCAACGGTACGATCACCATGATCCCGCCGACCCTCGAACTCGACCAGCCCGTGCAAACCCTGACCATCGACGGCGTCGAGATCGTCAACATGCTCGCCCCCGGCACCGAAGCACCTGCCGAGTTCATCCATTACTTCCCGCAATTCAAGGTGCTTGATACCGGTGAACTGGCGTTGCCGACCCAGCATCAACTGCTGACGTTGCGCGGGGCGAGCATTCGCGACGGTCTGGCCTGGTCGAAGTACCTTAATCAAGCCCTGCATCAGTTCGCGCCCGGCGCAGACATTCTGGTGGGGCAACACGGCTGGCCGGTGTTTGGTCAGGAGCGCGTGGTCAACTACCTGTCCAAGCAACGGGACATGTACAAGTGGCTGCACGACCAGTCGCTGCGCCTGCTCAACAAGGGCTACAAGCCGGTCGAGATTGYCGAGTACATGCGCAGCCATGTGCCGGCGAGCCTGGCCAGTGAAACCTTCACCCATGGTTTTTATGGCTCGGTGCAGCGCAACTCCAAAGCGGTGTATCAGCAATACATGGGCTGGTATGACGCCAACCCGGCCAACATGGATGCGTTGTCCGACGTTGATTACGGCAAGAAATTCGTCGAGTACGGCGGCGGTGCCGATGCCGTGCTCGCTCATGCGCGCACTGACTTTGCCAATGGTCAGTACCGCTGGGTGGCGCAAGCCATGAGCCATCTGGTCTTTGCCGAACCGGACAACAAGGCCGCGCGGGAATTGTCTGCCGATGCCCTGGAACAGTTGGGTTACCAGGCCGAGTCGGCCGTGGAGCGTAACAGCTACCTGGCCGCTGCCATGGAGCAACGCAGCGGCGGCAAGAAACTCGCCTCGCCCTTGCGCACCGCCAGCCCCGACATGCTGCGCGCGCTGACCATCGACAATATTTTCGACTACCTGGGGGTGCGTCTGAAGGCGCCGGATGTCGAGGGCAAACACGTGGTCCTCAACTGGAACTTCACCGATGTCGGGCCTGACGGCAAACGTTACATGCTCAATCTGGAGAACTCGGCGTTGACCTATGTCCCTGATTACAACTCTGACAAGGCCGACGCCACGCTGACCCTGACTCGGGAAACGCTGAACGCCATTCTCGCGGAAAAACTGTCGCCGCTTGAGGCGGTGGTCAAAGGCGATCTGAAGATCGATGGCAGCAAGATGGCGGTCTATGACGTCCTGGGATCGCTGGACAAATTCTCTCCGGACTTTGAATTGATCGGCCCCAATGCGCCTGCACGATAGGATCATGACCATGAACTTACCCCTCCATGGTGAAGCGCAAACGCTTGTCGCCCCAACTTCCGCAAGGGTCGCGGCAGTGCTCGCGCGCCAACAGGCAGCCTCTTTGTACGAAGGGCCGCCGTCCGCCGAGTTGCGCATTGAGCGGATCAACCGGGTCATCAAGCTGTTGCTGGAAAACCAGCAGGCGCTTTGCGACGCCTTGGCCAAGGACTTTACCTGGCGCAGTCATGATCAGTCGCTGTTGGCGGATGTGCTGTTGCCGATTCAGGGGCTGAAATATGCCCGTGATCATGTGCGCCAATGGATGCGTCCGCAGCGCCGCAAAGCCGAACTGGGCAGCGGCTGGCTGGGTGCCCGGGCTGAAATCCGTTTTCAGCCGCTGGGGACGATCGGCATCATTTCGCCGTGGAATTTCCCTATCGCCATCGCACTGGGGCCGCTGGCTGAAGCGCTGGCGGCAGGTAACCGCGCCATTGTGCTGTTTTCCGACCAGTCGCCGGCCACGGCCAGCCTGCTGATCGAGTTGCTGGCCCAACAGTTCGACGACTTCGAGGTGGCCGGCTTTATCGGTGGTGCCGAATTGGGCGCGGCGTTTTCCGCCATGCCGCTGGATCACCTGGTATTCACCGGCAGCCCACGGGTCGGGCGACTGGTGATGCGTGCTGCTGCGGAAAACCTGACGCCATTGACCCTGGAACTGGGCGGCAAGTCGCCGACCATCATTGGTCGCGGCGCCGATCTGCAAAACGCCGCCAGGCGCATCTGGGGCGGGAAGGGCGTCAGCGCAGGGCAGGCCTGTATCGCCCCGGATTATGTGTTTGTGCACGAGGAGGACCTAGAACGCTTGTTAAGCGCCATGCAGGTCGAAATGCAGCGCATGTTCCCGACGCTGCTGAACAATCCGGACTACACCGCCATGGCCACGCCCGGGCAATACCAGCGGATGCAAGCCTGTCTGCAAGACGCCCGTGAGCACTGCGTCAGGGTGATCGAGGTCAATCCGGGTCACGAAGACTTGAGCGCTTCACGCAAGATCGCGCCGACCCTGCTTGTCGATCCGCCGGACTCGACACTGGCGATGCAGGAAGAAGTGTTCGGCCCGTTGCTGCCGATTCGCGGCTATCGCGACATCAACGAAGTACTCGATTACATCAATGCGCGCCCCCGGCCGCTGGCGCTGTACTACTTCGGTGATGACCGCGCTGAAGCCAGGCACGTGCTGGAGCGCACCCATTCGGGCGGCGCGTGCATCAACGAAGTGATGCAGCACCTGTTCCAGACCGACTTGCCCTTCGGTGGTTGCGGTCACTCGGGGTTTGGTCGCTATCGAGGCGGATACGGGTTCAAGGCATTCAGCCTGGAACGCTCGGTGTTCACACCGCCGCGATGGGATGTGATGGGCCTTTTACGGCCGCCGTACGGCCGGCTGTTTCGCCGCGTTGTCGGCGCTCTATTGAAACCCTGACCCGAGCCAAACATCGATCAACTGTGGGAGCGAGCCTGCTTGYGATAGGGGCGGGACATTCAACATTGATGTTGGCTGACGGACCGCCATCACAAGCAGGCTCGCTCCCACAAAAAAACAAAGGAACCCGCGAATGCTCCCGTTGAAATCGCTTGCCCTGGCCCTGTGTTGCCTGGCCTTCGCCACCCAAAGTTTCGCCGCCCCCAAACCCCCGAACATCGTGGTGCTGGTGGCCGATGACTGGGGCTACAGCGACGTCGGTTCCTTCGGCAGCGAAATCGCCACGCCGAACATCGACACCCTGGCCCGTGAAGGCGTGCGCTTTTCCGATTTCCATGTCACGGCCTCCTGCTCACCGACCCGGTCAATGCTGCTGACCGGCGTCGACAACCACCGCAATGGCGTCGGCAACATGCCGGAAACCATGCCCGAAGAACACCTGGGCAAACCCGGTTACAACGGCGTGCTCAATGACAACGCCATCACCATCGCCAGCCAGCTCAAAGAGGGCGGATATCGCACCTACGTCACCGGCAAATGGCACTTGGGCAAAACCCCGGAAACCTTGCCGAACAAGCGTGGCTTCGACCGTTCGTTCATCCAGGCCGACAGCGGCTCGGACAACTGGGAAGAGCGGCCTTATGTGCCGCTGTACGACAAGGCGGCCTGGTTCGAAAACGGCCAGCCGGCGCATCTGCCCAAGGACTATTACTCCTCGACCTTCATCGTCGACAAGGCGCTGGAGTACATCGAGAAGGACCGGCAAGACGGCAAACCGTTTTTTGCCTACCTGGGCTTTCAGGCCAATCACGTTCCGGTCCAGGCGCCCAAGGCGATCATCGACAAGTACCAGGGACGCTATGACGCCGGCTGGACCGCTTTGCGCAACGAACGACGCGACCGGGCGGTGGAACTGGGGCTGTTTCCGGCCGGTATCGACATGCAGACCATGGCCAGTACCGCCGACTGGGACGCGCTGGATGAACAGGAAAAACGCTACGAAGCCCGGCGCATGGAAGTCTATGCCGGCATGGCGGAAACCATGGACCAGGAAATCGGCCGCTTCATCCAGCACCTCAAAGACACCGGCGAATACGACAACACCGTGTTCGTGTTTCTGTCCGATAACGGCAGCGAACCCACCGACCCTTACGGCATCCCCGCTGTGCGGCTGTGGCTGGAAATGAACTACACCCGCCAGCTCGATCGCCTGGGCAGCAAGGGCGCCTTCACCAGTATCGGCCCGAGTTGGGCCAGCGCCGCCGCGTCACCGTTGAGCGGCTACAAGTTCTTTGCTGGCGAGGGCGGGTTGCGCACTCCATTGATCGTCTCCGGCGTGCCTGGCATGCAGGCCAATCACATCGCCAAAGCCTTCACCCACGTCACCGACATCGTACCGACCTTGCTCGAAGTGGCCGGGGTGCCGGCGCATAACGGTGAGTTTCAGGGGCGGACCGTGGAACCGATGATCGGCGCCAGCCTGGTGCCGGTGCTCACTGGCGCAACGGACCGTGTGCATCCCGAGGATCAGGCCATTGGCTATGAGCTGTCGGGCAGCGCCGCACTGTTCAAGGGCGATTACAAATTGGTGAAAAGCCTCAAACCCGTGGGCAACGAGCAATGGCACCTCTACAACATCGTCACCGACCCGGGTGAGGTCAATGACCTGCAACAGCAGATGCCTGAGCGCTTCTTGGTCATGCAAGCCGACTACGCCGAATACGTCCGCATCAATGGCGTGCTGCCGATGCCGGTCGGTTATGACTACATGCGCCAGGGGCAGATGTATGCCTTGAAACACGTGGTCATTCCCAAACTCAAGGCTGCTGCGCCGCCGGTGGTGGCAGTGCTGGTGTTGCTGGTAGGCGTGCTGGTGTGGCGTCGTCGCCGCAAGCAGCGGGGTTGAATGATGATTGACGAACTTGATGAATCCGGCCGCCAGTTGATTCACCGGCGCACGGTGGAATGCCAGGGATTTTTGCGCGCCGATGGCTTGTGGGATATCGAAGGGCGGCTGAACGACCGCAAGACCCATCCGGTGACGCTCGCTGAAGGCGGCACCGTCGCGACGGGCCAGACGTACCACGGCATGTGGATACGCCTGACCCTGGACGATGACTTCATCGTGCAGGATGTGCAGGTATCGATGCCGGACGTGCCCACCAGCCAGTGTCGCGGGGCAATGCCGGGTTATCAAAAGTTGCTGGGTGAGCGGATCGGCCCGGGGTTTACGCGGCGCATCAAGGAACTGTTCGGCGGGATCGGCGGCTGCGTGCACCTGACCGAGTTGCTGCTGCCGATCGCGACGACGGCGTTCCAGACCATCCCCATGGCGCGCTCCCTGGTGGCACCGCGCACGCCGGCGGATGCTGAGGCTTTCGACAACGCCAAGAGCGCATTGCTCAACACCTGTCATGCGTTGCGTGAGGACAGTCCGGTGGTGGTGTTCCTCAAGAAATAAACGACGGGTCTCAAACGCCAAGTACCCGTCGATCAAGGCGCAAAACCTGTGGGAGCGAGCCTGCTCGCGATGACGGAGTG
>NZ_JBFUKU010000032.1:0-33260 GCF_056400685.1 Pseudomonas sp. P5_A12
ATCGTACCCAAGCAAGTCTCCCTCTCGAGCCCTACATCCTATTCATGGGAAGACTAGCGCCTGTAAAAGGACCTGATCTACTGCTTCAAGCCTATCTCGCTACTCCGGTTGCGCAAGCTTATCCAATAGTTTTCGCTGGACCTGATTTTGGCATGCAGAGTGAATTGCAATTATTATTCGCAGATAGCGCTCTCACGAATAAGATTCATTTCATTGGTTTCCAGGATGAGACCCAGCGAAACGAAGCTTATCAACACGCGTTGATGTTGGTTATCCCGTCCCGATCAGAAGCAATGTCCCTCGTTGCCCTCGAGGCGGGTATTGTTGGCTTGCCGTTGCTACTGACTGATACCTGCGGGTTCGACGAGGTACAAGCGATTGATGGGGGATGCGTGGTCGAGCCCACTGTCGTTGGAATCAGTCAGGGGCTCGAACTCATGCTTTCTGATGTTGGCGATCTAGCTAACAAAGGCAATCGTCTCAAAACGTACATCATCGATCACTACAGTTGGCAGGTTATTGCCACTGGAATGATCGAGTATTTTGACGGACGTATAGGCGTGGATAAAATTCGAACTACGATGTCGTAGCCTTAGAAGTCCTCATGGTTGTCTTGTCAAGTATCAGTTTAAGCACGAGTAAGCCAACCAGGAATGCTGAAAGTTCTAAAATAAAGAACCAGAAAGCTTTCGGGAAATTCATCTGGACGGCGAGGTAAGCTATTGCAATGCCTACTGTTGCATTGGTCATGGCATTGTTTAGAAACTTTCTTGTGGCCAGTTCGATGCTGTAACCGATAAAGAAAAGAATCATGATGCCCGCGAAAAGTACAAGATGGCTACCGCTATAAAAGAGTACCGCGATAGGGCCTGGAATAGTCATAAAAGTGAAATTCTCATAGCGTGCATACTTCGCATCGGACATACGCTGGAAGATTGCCTGAGTACCCTTTGCCGGATCTTCCTTTAGCCCCTCCGTTAATAGCCGGATGCTTAGACTTTGGTTGCTCGTCACTGCTAGCACGCCTTCGACGCCGACCCAGCGATCAACTATTAGCTTGCTTACTTCCTTAGCTATCCGATTGATCTTCTGTTCGGGGGTTAGGGGGGGCGCGATATAGGGTATTTGAGCCTGACTAGGCATCAACGTTTTTTCGGAAGGTTCGAGCGTGTTCTTGGAAGCGGTATCTGCATTACCTGAAAAAACTGCGTTACCTGCGTTACCTGCGTTACCTGCGTTACCTGCGTTACCTGCGTTACCTGCGTTACCTGCGTTACCTATGTTATTTGTGTTGTCCGTATTATCTGTGTTATCTAGATTTGCTTGTTCCTTCATCAACGTTGCTTCCGTAACGGGTATCGCTTTGGTAAAGGATGCCAATCGGTCAGTTGAAACAGCAAGAAGTGAAAATACGAACAAAAGTGCCGTGGCACCAACTATTTTTATCCAGTCTGGTTTCGATAGGTGCCAGCCTAGACGTTTGCCTTGAAACAGGTAAATTACGAATGGAACCGCAACATGCAGAATCATTTGCGCCCGGCTACCCATGGAAATAGCGGTTAGCGCACCTTCAATAATAACAATATAAAAAAGTGTGCGTGGGGCAAGTGTGCCGTTTGCGACCATCCAGTAAGCTAGAGTTGAAAGAGCAATTACATTGCCCCAGGCGACCATGAACGCCGCCACCACGTAGATGTAACTATTTAATTTTAAAGTCGGCTCGTAACCAATTTTCAAAATTGAAAAATAGTAATTGAATATCAAAAGCCCTGTGGTGAATAGGACCATTAATGCCAGGAGTGGAGGTAAAAACCTGGAGTTTACTATGTTGTTCTTGAATTCGATTCGGTCTTTGGCTTTGAATGCTACAGAGTAGTAGCAAAGGAGCAGGGTGCCGAACGCAGTGATCAGTACCGTAACGGCCTTGTCCCAAGCTGCCGGGGACTCATCGAAACCACCTATCGGTTCGATAAAGTCGTTACCCAGGAATAAGTGCAAGACAATTTTTGCCCAGCAGCCGAGTGTCAGAAAACAAAATAGAAAGAAACTGAAATAACTATTTGYACGATTGACAAGCGTGGCATGTACCATCGCAATAGACAGGGCGCTATACGCAATAAATAAAATCTTTGTTCCCGGATAATAAAAGCTTGCGCCGATACTAATCATCAGGACCATGGCGAGGATCGATAATGTGATTGGTTTTCGTACCATAAAGCTTTCCGGGATTATTTTCATTTTTTCACCGAGCTGTTTTTATAGATTCCAATGACGTAGCTGATCATCTTGCGAGAAAAAATCGATGAGGGGTGCAGCGTAGCAGCGCGAGCCATTCTTTTAAAAGAGATTGCGTATCGACCAGAAAAACCGTGCATGAATCCAGAGAGCATGAGTGCGTTGGCCGTGGCTCTTTTCTTCCAGCGTAAGTAAGGTTTCGGCAAATCAGCACTGTTAAAGAAGCTCTCAATCACTTGGACCGGCTCGTCTGATCTCTGGGCCGTGGATCTATTATAGGTAGTCGAGCCAGAATGAATACGGAAGTCTGCCAGAGCTTCAGGGACCCTGATGAACGGGCCGCGTTGGCAAAGGCGTAAGAAAAAATCCATATCCGGAATGATCCTTAATGCAGTGTTCCAATCACCCACTTGTTCCCATGTCGATCGTTTGAACAATGCGCCTGGGCCAGGTAAACACTGAAAATTTGCGACAAGGAGTTCGCTGGAAAAGTCAGGAGCATTAATGGTTCGGACATAGGACGAGTTTTCGTCGATTACGCAAAAATCAGGGTACGCCAACACTGTTTCTGGCGACGACTGCATGAGCGAAACGATTTTTTCGATGGCCGTCGGGTGCAATCTATCGTCGGCGCTAAGGTAACCCAATAAATCTCCAGTACTTTGCCTCCATCCGAAGTTCATCGCGGAGCTCTGTCCGGCATTCTCTTGTCGAAAATGCAAAAAATCGTCCGGAAGGCTTTTCAGCAGATCGGACGTATCATCAGTCGATCCATCATCCACAACAATCAGCTCGATATTTTGATAGGTCTGCTTTTTGACGCTGTTAATCGCATCCAATACATATCGACCGGTATTGTATGTCGGTATGACGATGCTGACCTTTGGTAGGTTCAGGGTTTTATCTGTCATGCGGAGTCTCTTTGCGAAAGTAGGCGCGAGCGAATTGCGTGAATGATTTGTAGTCTGCAGTTGTTTTCAGGCCGAATATCCGACGTACGTAGTAAATCATCAGAGTGGACTGGATGATGCTGCCAGCGCTGTAGACGAGAACCAGCCCTATAATTCCATAAAAAATGATCGCCACACTTCCACCGACAATCATAAGAACACCACTTACGACTGAGATTTGCATCGCGATATTTTGTTTTTGTAGCATGACCAATGCCATGCCAGCGGTACCCGCATACGTCTGAACCACTTGCGCGATACCTAGAATGATGAATATATAGTACGCCTGTGAGTATTCTTCGGGCCACGTTTTCGAAATAATGAACTTGCCGGCAGCGGCGAATAGTATGTAGCCGAAGATCGCCATTCCTGTCGCAGCTCCGGCGCCTATCCCCATTACTTTTTGAAGGTAGCGTCTTTTGTTGCGCACCCATATACGACCGATTGATGGCGCAATGACGGTGTTGATGACGGCCAGAGGTATCAAAACCAATGCAGCAAGTCGTGACGCTAAGCCGTAAATTGCGACGTCTGCCGTACTGCCAAAATACGCAATGATCCACAAGTCGGCTTGAGCAACGATGAACAGCACACTTGTTGTTGTAACGTTAGGCAAAGTTTGTCGGAGTATCTCTGTATAGCTGATGGGCTGGATGATTTGACCAACATGTGCTCTATACCATCGCCACAATGAGTAACCCCCAAGCAATGCGGTACATAGAACACCGGATATTCCTGCCAGAAGCAACACGTCAAGCGGTAACGTCAATTTCGACTGCCAGGCAATGATTACGGTGGCAGCGCTCGCGGTACCTGCCCCCACAACCAGAAAACTGGCTTGGACAAAGTGGCCCAATACTCGATGCTGTTCAGATAGTAAGGTTACCAGGGCAGCCAGTACCATACTGATTGAAATCAGTGGCGCGAGTGTTTGAAGTGCTCCCACTAACTCTGAATCTGATAATTTATTCAGCAAGTGAAGGGTTAGCCAGAAGCTAAAGGCGAAAGTGGAAGCTGCTAAACCACCAATTAACAAGGTTCGAAGTAATGTTTGCTTTATTCGGCCATTATCTTTAACACCCATCGCTCTCGAAATAATGGCTGGAGAGGTAATGCTCAAACCCAACTGACCCAATGTTGCAAGTGCCGCTATTATCGATTGGCAAAGAAAAAATAAACCAACCGACTCTTGTTTCATTGTGAGCGGCAATAAAATTCCGGTCAGGGCCCCTGTGCCAAGTAAGAGAAACCGGCCAATAATTGCTGCAGCACTTGCCGCTAACGGAGAGGATAGCGCACTGATAGATTTCTTTGCAGCCATGTGGTGAGTTCGCAGGGAAGACAGGAGGCGGTCGGCGATTTTCACGGTTTTTCAATGCCCTGTCTACGGGCACCTTCGCTCAGAGCTGAGGGATGTACAACACATCCTGATTTTTTTTTTGATGGTCCAGGGCTCTCCGTTTTTAGGGCGCGTTGATAGCGAATTGCAGCGAGTATGACATTCACCGCACTCTTCCAGCCATGGGCTGCCCGGCCCCGGTTCGCGGTGATTTTTTGTAGTGCCAGCCAAATCAAACTCGTGGTTGCAACGTCAGTCGGGAACTCTCCGCTTGTCTTAATAGTCTTGGGCGACTGGGCATTGATACTCTCGATGGCTTTAGGTGTGTCGATCATTTTTCGTAGGGCAGGCGGGAAAACGAAAAACGGGATGACTCGATTAAAGACGCGTTTTCATACCGCGGCTACCGTTGGATATTGCGTGCTTCAGGTCCGGTGTCATCCGTGGCTAGCGCTTGCTCGGCGTGAGTGCCAGATAGAGCCCCTAAAGGCTGTCGATCGCACCCATCCCTGTCTTCATTTATTCATATTCTGTAACGTACATACTTTTGACAGTTCCATCCCATCGCCTAAATTTGGAAGGCAGCTTCGGAAAAGCTGCTTTCTAAAACGATGTCATGGAGCTTCAATTATGCGTACTGGCTATTTCTACTCTTTGGTTTTTGCCCTGCTCACCAGCGCTTCTGTTGCCACAATTGCGGCACCTGTGGCGAAACCYGAAGGGGGCAATGCTCCTCTGGTGCTGGAGGTTTCCCCTAAAGCGCAGTCTGGCAAAATCGATCTCAATGAAGCTGATGCTCCGAMCCTGCAGCGTGAGCTGGCAGGTATCGGAGAGGCCAAAGCCAGGGCGATTGTTGCTTATCGTGAAAGTAATGGGCCATTTTCATCGGTAGACGAACTGCTGGAAGTGAAGGGGATCGGTAAAGCGATTCTGGACAAGAACCGCGAAAAGCTTCAGGTGAACTAAGCTTGTAACTCAACGCCAGGGGCCGGTCATTGACCGGCCTTTTTGCATTTTGGCGACAGGGTAGTACAGCGCCTTTCATCGGCTAACGGAAAATTATGCCTATCATATATCGCGTATATTATGCCTATAATTCGTCTGTCATTCTCTGACGTGTACCTATATTGAAGACGCTCACTCCCCTCAGACATCTCCCAGGAGCACAGCCATGACTTCCACCCAGTCCCAAGGTACGGCCCTCGTCACAGGTGCATCTTCCGGTATCGGTGCGATTTACGCTCAGCGGTTGGCCGCGCGTGGTTTTGATTTGTTGTTGGTTGCTCGTGACGAACAGCGGCTTGAGGCGGCAGCGACCAAATTGCGCGCCGAGCACGGCGTTCAGGTGGAAGTATTCAAGGCAGACCTGACACAAAAGGATGATGTGCTGAAGATCGAACAGCGGCTTCGCAGCGATTCGAGTATCAGTCTGTTGCTGAACAACGCGGGCGTTTCCGCGGATGGCCTGCTGGCGAATTCCGACATGGAGCAACTTGAAAAGCTGATTCAACTGAACGTCACGACGGTCACGCGCTTGGCATCTGCGGCAGCCGCCAGTTTTGCCAAGGCTGGCAGGGGCACGATTATTAATATCGGTTCGGTGGTTGCGTTGTTCCCCGAGCGTTTCAACGCCACTTATACCGCTAGTAAGGCGTACGTTCTGAGTCTCACCCAGTCGTTGAACGCCGAGCTCGATGGCACAGGTGTCAAGGTTCAAGCCGTATTGCCTGGCGTTACACGTACCGAAATTTGGGAGCGTGCCGGTATCGATATCAACCAGCTTCCAGCTGACATGGCCATGGATGCAGGTGAAATGGTCGACGCGGCGCTCTCGGGTCTGGACCTGGGAGAGCTCATCACCATTCCTTCGTTGCCGGATGCCGGCGAGTGGGATGCTTTCGTTGCTGCGCGTCATGTCATGGCGCCGAATCTTTCCAAAAGTACGGCCGCCGCACGTTACAAATGAGGCGCCTTCCATCGGCTTGAGGTATTTGCGACATGAGTGATCGTCGAGTAGTTGTCACCGGCATGGGCCTGGTGTCTCCGCTGGGTAGCGGTGTTGAAGCTGTCTGGGAGCGTTTGCTGGCGGCGCGTTCCGGGCTGCGTAAATTACCTGAAGAGGTGGTCGCCGATCTGCCGGCCAAGGTTGGCGGCGTGGTACTCACCGTGGCGGAAGATCCCGAGGCGGGTTTTGACCCGGATCGGGCAACATCCCCCAAGGAGCAGAAGAAGATGGACCGCTTCATTCTGTTTGCCATGGAGGCAGCGCGGCAGGCATTGGAGCAGGCTGGTTGGCAAGCGCTGGACCCGCAAGCCCAGGAACGCACGGCAACCATTATCGGTTCCGGGGTCGGTGGGTTCGGTGCGATTGCCGATGCGGTACGCACCACCGACAGCCGTGGACCTCGGCGGCTGTCGCCCTTCACCATTCCGTCGTTCCTGGTCAATCTCGCGGCGGGTCATGTGTCGATCCAGCACGGATTCAAGGGCCCGTTGGGCGCTCCGGTGACGGCGTGTGCGGCCGGGGTGCAAGCGATTGGTGATGCGGCGCGGCTGATTCGTTGTGGCGAAGCGGATATTGCGGTGTGTGGCGGCGCGGAGGCAGCGATCGATCGGGTCAGTCTTGCCGGGTTCGCGGCGGCGCGTGCCTTGTCCAGTGGTTACAACGAAACCCCTGAGCGGGCTTCTCGGCCGTTCGACAGTGACCGCGACGGCTTTGTGATGGGGGAGGGCGCGGGAATTCTGGTGATTGAATCCCTGGAGCATGCCTTGGCGCGCGGAGCTCAACCGTTAGCCGAGTTGGTTGGATACGGCACCAGTGCCGACGCCTTTCACCTGACTGCGGGCCCCGAAGATGGTAGCGGTGCGCGCCGGGCGATGTCGCTGGCGTTGGCGCAGGCCGGTATTTCAGCGGCTCAGGTGCAACATCTGAATGCGCACGCGACGTCGACGCCGGTTGGCGACCTCGGCGAGTTGGCCGCGATCAAGTCGTTGTTCGGTTCGGACAATAAGGTGGCGGTGACGTCGACCAAATCGGCGACAGGGCATCTGCTTGGAGCAGCCGGCGGGATTGAGGCGATCTTCACGTTGTTGGCGATTCGCGATCAGATCGTGCCAGCCACCCTGAATTTCGATAATCCGGACCCCGCGGCGCAAGGCGTAGACATTGTCCATGGTCAGGCGCGGCCATTGGCTATCGAATATGCGTTGTCCAATGGCTTCGGGTTCGGCGGAGTCAATGCCAGCGTATTGTTCAAGCGCTGGCAGAGTTAGCCTTGGGGTTGTTTAAGAAACGCGCGTGTTACGTCGAGAATCCGCTGGGCCAGTTCCTGGTTCTCGACGCTGCGCGATAACAGCAATGCCCCGACCAGTGCGGACATGATGACGATGCTCTGGTCCGCAGCATCCTCGCCTTCAAGGGTGTCTTCTATTTGTTGGAGCCGTGCTTTCAGTACTACGTCTGAGGTCGGACTTGGCTGACCGCGCAACCCCAGTTCCGAAGACATGGTCGGCAACGGGCAGCCTTCGTGAGGTGAGGTCTTGTGCCATTCGGACAAATAAGCGTCGATGAAGGCATCCAGTGGGCGATCCTGGGCGAACAGCTCGGCACATACCGCCTCGACCTGATCGCCGGCCGCTTGCAGTGCCTTTTCAACCAGTTCGTCCTTTGACTTGAAGTGCGAGTAAAAGCCGCCGTGGGTCAACCCCAGCGCCTTCATTAGTGGTTGCAAGCCAGTCGCGCCAATACCATCACGGCGAAATCGCGCTGAGGCTTCCTTTATTATGCGATGGTGGGTCTGGGCTTTATGGTCCTGCGAGTAACGCATCTGAAATCTCCGCAACAATGCGCCATCTTAACCAATGAAAATAAGATGGTGATTGTACTTCTACCTCTAAAAAGCATGCAGATGCGTCTAACGGTGCTCTAAAAGCCTCAAAGACTTGTCAGAAATAATGACTACTCCTCTAATTAAGTTTATTGAGCAATCATAAGGCGAAGTACATCAGCCACGGAAATTTCTTGGCCGACATGACGCTGGTAGAGAAAAATCAGGCATTTGCCTACAACGTCAGATAAACAAAACCCTGTCATTCACTGAGAATGACAGGGTTTTTGGGTTAGCGGTCCTTCGCTTCCTTGGCATCCATTTCCGCATTGCGTTCAGCGACGCGTTTACGTTGCTCATCGGTCAGTTCGACCTTGTTGGCCGTGTCGCGCAACATCATCAAACCGCCAACAATCGAGCCGATTGCAACGACCAGAATCAACCAGGCATACCAGGGCATAGGGCTCTCCTTGAGGGCAGGCCGATTGACGGAGTTCGCCAATCGATCGTGCATACCACTTTGAGCGATGGGTTTTCGCAGTGGTTCCATTCTATGCCTGATAGGCCAAACGCACCTGAGCTGTTTATAGCCCGGTCAACATCGCGTCCGCCGGAGCGTCGGCGCGCAATTGCGCGGTCAGCAGGAAGTACACGAAACCCACCGCCATGAAGCCGAGGAAGATCAGCCCTATCAAGGTATTGAACCAGGCCATCGCCACCAGGCACACCACTGCCAATAACAGCGCGATCAACGGCACCAGCGGATAGCACGGCGCACGGAACGTACGCTCCAGGTTTGGTTCGGTTTTTCGTAGCTTGAACAGGCTGAGCATGCTCATGATGTACATCACGATGGCGCCGAACACCGCCATGGTGATCATGGCCGCTGTCAACGTCATACCGCCGAGGTTGATCAAGCCGTCACTGTATATCGCCGCGATACCGATCACACCGCCAACGATGATTGCTCGGTGCGGCGTCTGGAAGCGTGACAGTTTGGCCAGGGAGGCCGGCAGATAACCGGCCCGGGCTAGCGCGAAGAACTGGCGCGAGTAGCCGAGAATAATCCCGTGAAAACTGGCCACCAGGCCGAACAGGCCGATCCATACCAGCATGTGCAGCCACCCGGAGTTTTCACCGACCACGGTTTTCATTGCTTGCGGCAGTGGATCGTTGATGTTCGACAAGGTACGCCAGTCGCCCACGCCGCCGGCAAAGAACATCACGCCCATGGCTAGCAATACCAGTGTCAAAATGCCGCTGATGTAGGCCTTGGGAATTGTCCGTTTTGGATCCTTGGCCTCTTCGGCGGCCATGGCGGCGCCTTCGATGGCGAGGAAGAACCAGATGGCGAACGGAATGGCCGCGAACATCCCGGCAATCGCCGGGGCGCCAAATACATCGGAGCCGGCCCAGCCATTCAGCGCGAAGTTGCTGAAGCTGAACGCCGGGGCAACTACGCCCATGAACACCAGCAGTTCGGCCACAGCCAGTACGCATACCACCAATTCGAAAGTCGCTGCGAGTTTCACCCCGAGGATGTTCAAGCCCATGAACACAATGTAGGCACCGACAGCCGCGTGTTTGGGATCGAGCGCGGGAAACTGCACGTTCAGGTACGCCCCAATTGCCAGGGCAATCGCGGGCGGCGCGAAGACGAATTCGATCAGCGTCGCCAACCCGGCAATCAGCCCGCCTTTTTCTCCGAACGCGCGACGACTGTAGGCAAAGGGACCGCCGGCATGGGGAATCGCCGTGGTCAGTTCGGTGAAGCTGAAGATGAAGCAGGTGTACATGGTAGCGACCATCAACGAGGTCACCAGAAAGCCCAATGTGCCCGCGACGCCCCAGCCGTAACTCCAGCCGAAATACTCACCGGAAATCACCAGCCCGACGGCAATGCCCCACAGGTGCAGCGTGCCGAGTGTGGGTTTGAGTTGTGTGTTCATGCAGTTGCCCCCTGAACGGTTTGGAATTGCTCGGGGGAGGGCGTGTGCAGTGGGCGTGCCAGTGTTGTGATGGCAGTCGTAAAGCGCAGAAAGACGTCGTATCGGGGATGTTCGCAGCTGAGTGTGCGATTTTTCTGCGCCAGTTGGGGGCAATGTTTACAGTTGTGCCGCTATCGCGAGCAGGCTCGCTCCTACAATTGATCTCGGTACGCCATAGATCTACTGTAGGAGTGAGCCAGCTCGGAATGACGGCGATATCATTACGGCGCCTGATGGGCGCAGATGCTGGAATTCAGGAAAAAACCTCAGCGTCCTTGAAGTACGCTGCCGCTTGGTCCTTTGCCGACAGTTGCGGTGCTTCGCTCAACTGCCAATCGATGGCCAGGTCCGGGTCATTCCAACGGATACTGCGTTCGGCGGATGGGGTGTAGTAGTCGGTGGTTTTGTAGAGAAACTCGGCGAAATCACTCAACACCACGAAACCATGGGCGAAACCTTCCGGAACCCAAAGCTGACGATGGTTCTCTGCGGACAGGCGTACAGCAACCCATTTGCCGAAATGTGGCGAGCTGCGGCGGATATCCACGGCAACGTCGAGTACTTCACCGACGGTTACACGAACCAATTTGCCTTGGGTGTTTTCCAGTTGGTAGTGCAGGCCACGTAACACGCCTTTTTGCGAGCGCGAATGATTGTCCTGAACGAATTTAGTATTCAGGCCAGTCGCATCTTCAAAAGCCTTGGCATTGAAGCTCTCATAAAAGAAACCTCGCTCATCACCAAATACCTTCGGTTCGATGATCAGAACACCGGGCAGGTCGGTGGTGATTACATTCATGGGGGAATTCTCCAGTTGTAGGCATCAATTGCCGACATTCTTGCTCAAAGTGCACGCCGAAGCGAGTGGCAGATTTGGAAACTAACCCAGCATGTCGAGTTTGATTGGCCATTCGAGCAGCAGGTGTTACTGCCGTAACGAAGCCATAACCCCACTCTTTACGCTTTCTTTATGCCCAGCCAACCCCCTTGATCTCGTTCCTTTACAGCCTCCCTGCCGACAATGACTCCACACGCGGCAATACGCCGTAATAGGGAGAACTTCCATGAGCGTTCTGGACGGAGTGTCACTGCTGCTGGCAGTGGGGCTGTTCATTTATCTGTTGGTTGCGCTGTTGCGCGCGGACCGGAACTAGGAGCGGCTATGCACAGTTATGACTATTGGCTGATCCTCGCTTTTTTCGCGGTGGTGTTGGTCCCGGCGCCGTTTCTCGGGCGCTTCTACTACAAGGTCATGGAAGGTCAGCGCACTTGGCTGACACCGATTCTCGGACCGGTGGAGCGCGGCTGTTATCGCGCGGCCGGCGTTGATCCGCAGGTCGAACAGAGCTGGCAGAAATACACCCTGGCCTTGCTCGCCTTCAACCTCTCGGGCTTCTTGCTGTTGTTCGCGATCCTGCTGTTTCAGGATCACTTGCCGCTGAACCCGCAAAACCTGCCGGGACAGGAGTGGACGCTGGCGTTCAATACCGCCATCAGCTTCATGACCAACACCAACTGGCAGGCGTATAGCGGTGAAGCCTCGCTGAGCTATTTGAGTCAGATGGCCGGTCTCACCGTGCAAAACTTCGTCAGCGCCGCCACCGGCCTGGCGGTATTGGTTGCGCTGTGTCGCGGTATAGGTCGCAAGTCGACCAAGACCCTCGGCAATTTCTGGGTCGACATGACCCGCGCCACCCTCTACGGCTTGCTGCCGCTGTGCCTGTTGCTGGCGCTGTATCTGGTCTGGCAAGGCGTGCCGCAAACCTTCGCCCAGTACGTGAATGCCGTGACGATGCAGGGCGTCGATCAGGTGATCCCGCTCGGCCCGGCCGCCAGCCAGATTGCGATCAAGCAACTGGGCACCAATGGTGGTGGCTTCTTCGGCGTCAACTCGGCACATCCGTTCGAGAACCCGACGGCGTGGAGCAACCTGTTCGAGATGGCCTCGATCATCTTGATCCCGGTCGCCCTGGTGTTCACCTTCGGCCATTACGTCAAAGACCTGCGTCAGAGCCGCGCGATCATCGCCTGCATGCTGGCGCTGTTTCTGATCGGCGGCGCGACCTCGCTGTGGGCTGAATACCAACCGAACCCGACCCTGAACAACATCGCCGTCGAACAGACCGCGCCGCTGGAAGGCAAGGAAGCGCGCTTCGGCACCACCGCCACGGTGCTGTGGTCGGTCACCACCACCGCTGCGTCCAACGGCTCGGTCAACGGCATGCATGACAGCCTCAACCCGCTGAGCGGCATGGTTGCGATGATCAATATGATGGTCGGCGAAGTGATCTTCGGCGGTGTCGGGGCCGGGCTCTACGGCATGTTGCTCAACGTGTTGATCGCGGTGTTCCTCGCCGGCCTGATGATCGGCCGCACGCCGGAATACCTCGGCAAGAAACTGCAAGCCAGGGAAGTGCAACTGCTGGTGGTGACGTTGCTGGTGATGCCGGTCGGTGTGCTGGTGCTTGGTGCGATTGCCGCAAGCCTGCCCGGCCCGGTCGCGGCGGTGAGCAACCCTGGCGCCCACGGTTTCAGTCAGTTGCTGTACGCCTACACCTCGGCCAGCGCCAACAACGGTTCGGCATTCGGCGGCTTCGGTGCCAACACCGCGTTCCACAACCTGATGCTTGGGCTTGGCATGTTGATCGGTCGCTTCGGCTACATCCTCCCGGTACTGGCATTGGCCGGCAGCCTGGCGATGAAGAAAGCCGCGCCTATCGGCCAGAACAGCTTTCCGACTCACGGCCCGCTGTTTGTGACCCTGCTGACCGTGACCATTTTGCTGGTGGGTGGTTTGACCTTTCTGCCGACATTGGCGCTGGGTCCGATTGCTGAACACTTGAGTATGGGCTTCTAAGGAGTTATTTGATGAATATGCCCGCAATCAAACCGGTCTCGGTCAAGGCGCCGGAACAACCGAAAACCGCGATTTCGGCCCTCTGGCGCCCCGCGCTGGTGCAAGCCTTCGTCAAGCTCGACCCTCGGCAATTGCAGCGTGCGCCGGTGATGCTGGTGGTCGAACTGACCGCCATCCTGACCACCGTGTTGTGCTTCATTCCCGACAGTGCCGTTCCGACCTTTGTCGCCGCGCAAATCGCGCTGTGGCTGTGGTTCACCGTGCTGTTCGCCAACTTCGCCGAGGCCTTGGCCGAAGGTCGCGGCAAGGCTCGCGCCGACAGCCTCAAGGCTGGCAGCGAAGGCTTGAGCGCTCGTCGCAAAACGGCCAACGGCACGTTTCAGGTGGTGCCGGCCACCTCCCTGCGCAAGGGCGATGTGGTTCGCGTCGAAGCGGGGGAAATGATCCCCGGTGACGGCGAGGTCATCGAGGGCATTGCAGCGGTCAACGAAGCGGCGATTACCGGTGAATCCGCGCCAGTGATTCGCGAGTCCGGCGGCGACCGTTCGGCCGTCACCGGCAACACTCGCCTCGTTTCCGACTGGCTGCTGGTGAAGATCACCGCCAACCCCGGCGAGTCGACACTGGACCGCATGATCGCCCTGGTCGAGGGCGCCAAACGCCAGAAAACCCCGAACGAAGTCGCACTCGACATCCTGCTGATCGGTCTGACCCTGATCTTCCTGCTGGTGGTCGTCACCCTGCAACCGTTCGCCCACTTCGCCAACGGCAGCCTGCCGCTGGTGTTCCTGGTGGCGTTATTGGTCACGCTGATTCCGACCACCATTGGCGGTTTGCTGTCCGCCATCGGGATCGCCGGGATGGACCGTCTGGTGCGGTTGAACGTGATCGCCAAGTCCGGTCGTGCCGTGGAAGCAGCGGGGGACGTGCACGTCCTGCTGCTGGACAAGACTGGCACCATCACCTTCGGTAACCGTCGTTGCACCGCGGTTCATCCTGCACCGGGCGTCACCGCTCGCGAATTGGCCGAGGGTACCTTGTTTGCCTCGCTGGCTGATGACACGGCTGAAGGTAAATCCATCGTCGAGTACTTGCGCGGGACTCAACCACAACCTGAGCCCGCCACCGAGTTGCTGACGGCGGTACCGTTCAGCGCCGAAACCCGCCTGTCCGGTGTCGACTATCAGGGCCGTGTGTATCGCAAAGGCGCAGTGGATTCGTTGCTGGCCTTCGTCGGCCTGAAACGTGCCGACCTGGCCGCGCCGCTGTCCCGGGAAATCGACAAGATTGCTCAGAGTGGCGGCACTCCGTTGCTGGTCTGCGCCGACGGCAAATTGTTGGGCGTGATTCATCTCAAGGACGTGGTCAAACCCGGCATCCGTGAGCGTTTTGCCGAACTGCGCAAACTGGGGATTCGCACGGTCATGGTGACCGGCGACAACCCGCTGACCGCTGCCGCGATTGCCGCCGAAGCGGGCGTCGATGACGTGCTGGCCGAAGCCACGCCGGAGAAAAAACTGGCGCGCATCCGTCACGAGCAAAACGACGGTCGCCTGGTCGCCATGTGTGGCGACGGCGCCAACGACGCGCCGGCGCTGGCCCAGGCGGACGTAGGGATGGCAATGAACGACGGCACACAAGCGGCACGCGAAGCGGCGAACATGGTCGACCTCGACAGCGACCCGACCAAGCTGTTGGACGTGGTGCAGATCGGCAAGGAACTGCTGGTGACGCGCGGTGCGTTGACGACCTTTTCCATCGCCAACGATGTGGCCAAATACTTTGCGATTTTGCCGGCGCTTTTCGCTTCGATCTACCCGCAATTGGGCGTGCTGAACGTCATGCACCTGACAAGTCCGCAGAGCGCGATTCTCTCGGCAATTGTCTTCAACGCCTTGATCATCGTCGTGCTGATTCCACTTGCCTTGCGCGGCGTACGGGTGCAGGCCGCGAGTGCGGCGGCGTTGCTGCGGCGCAATTTGTTGATCTACGGATTGGGCGGGATTGTGGTGCCGTTCGTGGGCATCAAGGCGATCGACATGCTGTTGACCGCGTTGCATCTGGTTTGACGCCATCCAACACGGTGCACCTGATATTTGTTATCCGAATTCGAGGATTTAGAAATGACCAAACTGATACGTCCGGCCCTGAGCCTACTGGTCCTGATGACCCTGATCACCGGCGTCGCCTACCCCTTGGTCGTCACCGGTGTCGCCCAGGTCGCGTTCCCGGATCAGGCCAATGGCAGCCTGGTGCGCGATGCCGACGGCAAGGTCCGTGGCTCGTCGCTGATTGCCCAGGATTTCGTCGGTGATGCCTGGTTTCATCCACGTCCCTCCGCCGGCGCCTTCGCCACCGTGTCGAGCAGCGCGAGCAACCTGTCGCCGAGCAACCCGGCGCTGGCCACTCGGGTAATCGACGATGCCAACAAATTGCTGGTGCCGGGGCAGGGGCCCGTGCCATTGGCCATGGTGACCACCTCAGGCAGCGGGCTCGATCCGCACTTGCCACCGGCTGCGATTGCCTATCAACTGGCGCGAGTGGCCGCCGCGCGTCATCTGCCGGTGGCGACCCTTCAGCAAATGCTGGATGCGCACATCGAACAGCCGTTGGTGGGGCCGCCGGTGGTGAATGTGCTGGCACTGAATATCGCACTGCAAAGCCTGTAGAACGGTGGTGCTGTCAATCGCGAGCGGGCTCGCTCCCACAGGAGAATGCATTCCAAAATGTGGGAGCGAGCCTGCTCGCGATGACGGCATAGCAGTCACCACACCAACATCTGAATGAAGAGATCCCCAAGCATGAGCGATTCCGGCCGCGCCGACGCGCTGTTAGCAGACCTGCCCCGCGATGGCCGTGGCCGGCTCAAGGTTTACCTCGGCGCCGCGCCCGGTGTCGGTAAAACCTACGCCATGTTGCAAGCCGCTCACACCCAACTGCGCCAGGGCGTGAAAGTCATCGCCGGTGTGGTCGAAACCCATGGCCGCGCCGAAACCGAAGCGCTGCTCGGTGGCTTGCCGCAACAGCCGTTAGTGCGCTCGGAATACCGTGGCGTGATGCTCGAAGAAATGGACCTCGACGGCTTGCTCGCGGCCAAACCGAAACTGGTGCTGGTGGATGAACTGGCCCACAGCAATGCCCCTGGCAGTCGCCACGCCAAGCGCTGGCAAGACATTCAGGAATTGCTTGCCGCCGGCATCGACGTCTTCACCACCGTCAACGTCCAGCACCTCGAAAGTCTCAACGATCAAGTGCGCGGCATCACCGGCGTGCAGGTTAGGGAAACCCTGCCGGACTGGGTGCTGCAAGAAGCCTACGAACTGCTGCTGATTGACCTGCCACCGCGCGAACTGCTTGAGCGTTTGCGCGACGGCAAGGTCTACGTGCCGGAGCAGGCGCGGGCGGCCATCGACGCGTTTTTCACCCAGACCAACCTGACCGCCCTGCGCGAGATGGCGATGCAAACCGCCGCCGCTCAAGTCGACAATGACCTGGCTCAGGGGTATCGCCAACTCGGTCAAGCGGCGCCCGCGGTGCGCGGACGCCTGTTGGTCGGTGTCGATGGCGATGCGCAGGCCGAGCGTCTGGTGCGTCATGCCAGTCGCGTCGCCCAGCGTCGGCACTTGCCCTGGAGCCTGGTGCATGTCGACAACGGCAGCGTGCGCGACGAGCAATCGCGCCTGCGCTTGCAGAGTGCCCAACAATTGGCCGAACGCCTCGGTGGCGAAGTGGTGTTGTTGCGCGCTGGAGAGGTGGCGAAAACCCTGATCCAGCACGCCGCCGAACGCCGCGCCAGTCTGGTGCTGGTCGGCCAGTCCCGGCAGCGTCTGCGTCGGCGCTTGTTCGGCGGTGGTTTGGCGTCACGCCTGCTGCGTGATGCACGCGGGCTGGAAATCAACGTCCTCGACAGCGATCTCCTGCCGCATCAACCGCGCCAGCGTTCGACGCAGTCGCTGGTGTGGTTCGATTACGCGCTGGCGGCGGTGGCGACGGTGTTGGCCAGTGCCTTGGCCTGGGGTGTGGCGAGCATTTTGCCGCTGCCCAATATCTCGCTGGTGTTCCTCGCCGCCGTGTTGCTGGTGGCGGTGCGCAGTAGTCTCGGCCCGGCGCTGGCCTGTGCGGCGCTATCGTTTCTGACCTACGACTTCCTGTTCATTCCGCCGAATTTTTCCTTCGCCATCCAGCGTGAAGAAGACGTGCTGACCTTGCTGTTCTTCCTGCTGATGGCGGCGCTCACCGGCAACCTCGCGGCCCGGCAACGCCGGCAATTACAGGCGCTGCGTGACACTCAGGAAGAAACCACCGAGCTGCTTGACCTGTCGCGCAAACTGACGGCCGCCACCGACCGTCAAGCCGTGGTCAGCGCCGCCGCCCAGCACCTCAATGGCTGGAGTGACTTGCAGTTGTGCCTGCTCAATCAAGACGGGCAGGGTTGCTGGAAAGTTGAAACCGGCGGCCCACTAGAGTTTTCCGAAGCTGAACGCGCGGCCGCCGATTGGGCCTGGCAACACGATCAACCGGCGGGCGCGGGCACCGGCACGTTACCGTTGGGGCGTTGGTGGTGGTGGCCGTTATCGGTGGACGACGGGCCACTGGCATTACTCGGAGTGTGCGCTAAAGAAGGCCAGACATTAAGCGGCCAGCGTCGGCGTCTGTTGACCGCGTTGAGTCAGCCGCTGGCCCAGGCGCTGGCCCGTGCACAACTGGCCGAAGACCTTGAAGCGGCGCGACTGCACGGGGAAACCGAGCAACTGCGCAGCGCACTCCTGGCCTCTGTGTCGCACGACTTGCGCACGCCACTGACGTCCATGCGCGGCAGCATCGACAGCCTGTTGGCCCTCGGCGAGGCCATCCCGATGGAGGATCGCCGCGAACTGCTCGAAGGCACACGGGATGAAGCCGAGCGCCTGGATCGCTACATCCAGAACCTGTTGGACATGACCCGCCTCGGCCACGGCGCGTTGAAGCTGGCGCGTGATTGGGTGTCGCCGGCCGACATTGTCGGRAGTTCACTCAACCGATTGCGCGCCGTGCTGGCGCCGCTGCAGGTCAGCACCGACGTGCCCTCGGAGTTGCCGCTGCTGTTTGTCCACGCGGCGCTGATCGAACAGGCACTGGTCAACGTACTGGAAAACGCCGCGCGATTTTCACCGGCCCATGGGCGGCTGCAATTGCGCGTCGGGGCCGATGACCGCGAGTTGTTTTTCTCGGTGAGCGATGAAGGGCCGGGCATTCCGCAGGAGGAACGGGCGAAGATTTTCGATATGTTCTACACCGCCGCCCGCGGTGATCGGGGCGGGCAGGGCACGGGGCTCGGGTTGGCGATTTGTCAGGGAATGGTCGGTGCGCATGGCGGGCGGATCAGCGTCGCCGACGGCATCGAAGGACGCGGCACTTGTATCTCGCTTCACTTGCCGTTGCAGGAACAACCTGCCTTTGACAGTGAACGCTGAAAGTGAAGCCTGATACCCTTTGGACCTTTCCATGCCGCGATCAGAAACCATGAGCCAGACCGCAACCATTTTGGTCATCGACGACGAGCCGCAAATCCGCAAATTCCTGCGCATCAGCCTGGTCTCCCAGGGCTACAAAGTGCTGGAGGCCGGCACCGGCACCGAAGGCCTGGCGCAGGCCGCGCTGAACAAACCGGATTTGCTGGTACTCGACCTCGGTTTACCCGACATGGACGGCCAGCAAGTGCTGCGCGAGTTTCGCGAATGGTCGACGGTGCCGGTGCTGGTGCTGTCGGTGCGTGCGAGCGAAGGGCAGAAAGTCGAAGCACTGGATGGTGGCGCCAACGACTACGTGAC
Organism: Pseudomonas sp. P5_A12; assembly: GCF_056400685.1. Taxonomy (NCBI): domain Bacteria; kingdom Pseudomonadati; phylum Pseudomonadota; class Gammaproteobacteria; order Pseudomonadales; family Pseudomonadaceae; genus Pseudomonas; species Pseudomonas sp. P5_A12. The sequence continues at coordinate 19,007 of NZ_JBFUKU010000032.1, forward strand.
CAAACCCTTCGGCATTCAGGAATTTCTCGCGCGGGTGCGCGCATTGTTGCGCCAGGCGCCAGCGGGTGAGGCTCAGCAAGCGGCGCTGACGTTCGGCCCGTTGACCGTGGATCTGGCTTACCGGCGGGTGTTGCTCGATGGCATCGAAGTGGCGCTGACGCGCAAGGAGTACGCGGTGCTGGCGCAACTGGCGCGGCATCCGGGGCGGGTCATTACCCAGCAACAATTGCTCAAGGATATCTGGGGGCCGACCCATACCGAGGACAGTCATTACCTGCGGATTGTGGTGGGGCATTTGCGCCAGAAGCTGGCGGATGATCCGACTCAGCCCCGGTTTATCGTGACTGAGGCGGGGGTTGGGTATCGGTTGTTGAGTGAGAGTAGACTTTAGTTCTGCGTTGTCTGATCTAGCCCTTTCGCGAGCAAGCCCGCTCCCACATTYAACCGAGTTCCTCCAATGAGAATGCGGTCGAATGTGGGAGCGGGCTTGCTCGCGAAGGGGCCCTTCGATTCACCCAAAAACCTCAGGACTCCCGCTCACTCTCATACCGGTCCAGCGTATCCCGCGCAATCTCCCGACCCAGTGCGATCAACTCCGGTGCCTTGTAAAACTCGAAAAACCGGCACACCCGCTTCGGCACGTTGATCAAAATATCCGGCGGATACCCGGCGATCTTGTACTGCGCCAGCGAAGTTTGCATCACTTCGAAACTCTGGTTGATCAGGTCCAGCAAAGACGCCGGCCCAACGTTATCGATGATGAATGATCCCGTGGCCGACTTCGGCGCTCCTTCGCGTTCAGGAGCGGCGGCGGGTTGCTGGGCTTCGGGGTCGGCAGATTCGATCCACGGGTTGATGTCGGCCGCTTCCGCCATCAATGCTTCCTTTTCCAGCAGTAGCAATTTTTCTGCCTGCTTGCGTCGGAACGGCATCTTCGAACCCAGTGAATTGATCAAATTGTCGAAACGGCTCTTGAACGCTGCCGGGCGCTGGATCACCGGCATTTGATAGTGGCGTTGGTTGGTGGAGTTGAGGTTGACTGCGATGATCAGGTCGCAGTGACTCGATACCACCGGCACGATTGGCAACGGGTTGAGGATGCCGCCATCCACCAGCATCCGGTTGCCTTGCATCACCGGGGTGAAGAGGCTGGGAATTGCCGCCGAGGCGCGCATGGCCTGGTGCARACAGCCTTCCTGGAACCAGATTTCCTGCTGATTGGTCAGGTCCGTGGCCACGGCCGTATAGGGAATGCGCAAGTCTTCAATATTGATCTCGCCGACGATCTTGCGGATCTGCCCGAAGACCTTTTCACCGCGAATGGCGCCAAGCCGGAAACTGACGTCCACCAGACGCAACACATCGAGGTAATCCAGGCTCTCGATCCAGTCGCGATACTCATCCAGTTTGCCGGCGGCATAAATCCCGCCGACCACCGCCCCCATGGAACAACCGGCGATACAGGCGATGTCGTAGCCACGCCGTTCGAGCTCTTCAATGACACCGATATGGGCATAACCTCGGGCTCCACCTGAGCCCAGTACCAGTGCGATACGCTTTTTCATGAATCGCCCTCGTCTGACAAGGTTCAACAATGCACCCTTCGAGGGGCGTGCTTCAATCGCCAAGGTCGTTCGATGGGCCGAGTGCGTCGTTTTTTCGACACTCCATGGCGGCAGATGGCTATTCTTGCGCACGCTATAGTGAGTTTGCTTAGTGCGGCCAAGGCACTTTTCAGCCGCCGGGCCGTCTTACGTGCACGATTGTTGACCTATTTTGAGGTGGTATTGATGAAAGCCTGGATTTGCGTACCTTTGATTGCTCTGGCGCTCGCCGGTTGTGCCGGCAAAACGGCCTACCGTGAGAGCTGCGGTACCCAGATTGACGCCGCTTGGCGTGAGCTAGACTTGGCCAAGGCCGAAGGTTTCGCCGGGACTGTCAGCTACTCCAAGGCCTTGTCGTTGTTGACCGGCGCCAAGACCCAGCAACAATTCGAAGCTTACGAAGGCTGCACCAGCAAGGCCGAGAAAGCGCGCTTCTATATTCGTGAGTCTCGTGCCGGCCGTTGAAGCACCAAGTAGGTAACAGGGACACCCGACTCAGGGAGTAAACGATGTCTGATTTGGTTGATCGGTTGGTGGCTCATGTTCTGGGCCTTGAAGTCCGCTTGTTGGCCTGTCAGGCACGATTGAGTGCCCGCACTGACCCTGAAGCATTGCACGAGCTGCGCACCACGGTTCGGCGTTTGCGCAGTCTGTTGCGACCCTTGCGCGGTCTGCCCGGCGTCGAGCAGGTGGAAGTGGCTGCGGCCCGGGTCGGCGAGCTGACCACGCCGTTGCGTGATCGCGAAGTGCTGGCGGCGTATTTGCTTGAGCACGGTCAACCCGAAGCCGCGCACTGGCGCATGGCGCAGATGGCGCAGGCGTATCCGGCGGTGGCGGCGAGTCCTGAGCTGGCGCAGTTGATGATGATCTTCGATGCCTTTCCGCGTTTCTTGCGCGCCTCCCAGCGCCAGGGGTTGCTCAAAGGCTTGCGCAAGCGTATTGAAAATCGCCTGGGTAAACAGTGGAAGAAACTGGACGTTGCATTGCACGATCCGGCCCACGACCGTCACCGTTTGCGCCTGTTGATCAAACGTGTGCGCTATGGCATCGAAGCCTATCCCGAACTGGACCGTTTGCCGAAAGCCGCATTGGCCCGATTGAAAGCGGCTCAGAGCGCTTTGGGTGATTGGCACGACAGTTGGCAATGGCTGGCCAGGGCTGTGGAAGAGCCTGATTTGCTGCCTTGTGTCGCCGTCTGGAAAACCACGTTGGCCGATGCCGAAAGCCGCGCTGACCGCGTTCTCGAAAAACTCAGCGCCACTTGCTTCAAATCCTGAAATCACCACAGATCAAAATGTGGGAGCGAGCCTGCTCGCGAATGCGGTGTGCCAGCCTACAGGGATGTCGACTGATACGACGCATTCGCGAGCAGGCTCGCTCCCACATGGGTTTGGTGTTGGATATGGACTCGTATTCCAAAGCGGGCGCGGCTCTTCTGTCAGTGTTTTTGGCCGGAATAAGTGCTGTGTCAATGTCGCTGGCTGGTTAAGATCCCACTCTATTTTTTCCCGTCTCTGAGGTTTTCATGCGCTTTTGCGATTTGCTCGACGCCGTCCGCCGGCAACCGCTGGAGCTGTCTATTCCGGCTGGATGGGCGCAAGGACGTGCCAGTTTCGGTGGCCTGGTGGCAGCGTTGCAATACGAAGCCATGCGCGCAAAAGTCCCGGCAGACCGGCCAGTGCGTTCGCTGGCAATCACCTTTGTCGGCCCGGTCGAGCCTGAAGTGCCTGTCAGCTTTGAAGTCGAGGTGTTGCGCGAAGGCAAAGCCGTCAGCCAGGTGTTGGGCCGGGCAATGCAGAAGGGACAAGTGGTGACGTTGATCCAGGGCAGTTTCGGTGCATCACGGCCCTCGGAAGTGTCGGTGACGGCCGAGTCCGCTCCCGAGATGAAGCACTGGGACGAATGTCAGGAGTTGCCCTTCATCCCGGGTGTGATACCTGAGTTCATGCAGCATCTGGCGATGCGCTGGGCCGTCGGTGGCATGCCGTTTACCGGCAACAGCTCTCGCGAGATGGGCGGTTGGGTGCGTTTGCGCGGGGACGTGAAGGAAGAGGCCGTCACCGAGTCGCATATCCTCGCGCTGGTGGACGCCTGGCCGCCGTCCTTGTTGCCGCACCTGAAAAAAACGGCGATGGGCAGCACGCTGACCTGGACCATCGAGTTCGTCCAGCCGATGCTGGAATCAAGCACGCTGAACTGGTGCAAATACCTGGTTGAAACCGAACACGCCGCAGACGGCTACGGGCATGCGGCCGCGAAGTTGTGGAGCGAGGACGGTCAGTTGATCGCCATCAGCCGGCAGACGGTAACAATTTTCGCCTGATCAGTGCCGACGGTGGCGCTCCCGCCAGGCGCGCCACCAGCCGCCGCTCAGGAAAAACCGCGGGAACGTCACGAACTGTTCGACCAGTAAGCGTGACACCGCATCTTTGCGATCACTGAACGGCTCGGAGGCCTGCTCCTCCAGCCTGTGACCGTGACGTTGCAAGCCCAGCGCAGCGAGCAGGCCGACCACGCCGATCGCAATGTTCACCAGGCTCAGGCTGAACACCCCGGAAACAATCAGCAGGAACGCRACGATGAACAGCGGCACGGCAATCAGGTGCAGCACCAGGTTGGTCGGATGCTGATGATTGTTCGGATACGCTCGCCATTGCCAGGCGGGTAGGTTGGGATGTCGTTTGCCCATGTTGAAACTCCTCAATCCGGGTGACCTTATGATTGAAGAATAGGCATGGGGAGGGCGGTCGGCGAATCGAGGTTGGCTATTGGAGTGATAGGTCGGAATTGATGTTGCCCGCGATGGGGCCCTTACAGCTTGAGCTGCCCGATGGCCTTGCTCAATTCCCCGGCCAGCGCCGCCAGTTCATCACTGGTGGTCGCTGAGTTGATGGTCTGCTGCACGGTACTTTCAGTCACATCCCGAATACTCACCACCGCCCGATTCATCTCTTCGGCCACTTGGCTTTGCTGACCACTCGCTGATAACCCGCCTGCATCGCGTTGAAGGCGTTGGCCATCTGGCCGACCTCGTCCTTGCCGGCCAGCGGCACACGGGCGGACAGGTCGCCGGTTTTTTCGACGGTCAAAGGCGATCACCGCGAGGTGCTGGCCGTCAGGACGCGTGAACACCACGGCGCCCATTAACGGGTTATCGCCGATCAGTGGCATCGAGTTGATTTCGACCCAGCCCTGGCTATCCGCCAGTTCCAGTAGCGGCTGATCGTTCAGAAACGGCGCCTGTTTGCGATAGCGTCAGCACTTTCAATTTTAATGTGTCAGACAGATCGCTATCGCGAGCAGGCTCACTCCCACAGGGGATCGGTGGTTACTGGGGAATTGTGGGCAGGCCGAAGAACGCTCGTGCACAGGCGGTGCTGTGGGCGGCAAGATCTTCTTCGCTTTCCCCACGATGCAACGCGACTTCCCGCAACACTTCAGTCAAATACGCCGGCTCATTACGGCCATTTTTCGGCTTGGGCCGCAAAGTACGTGGCAGCAGATACGGCGCATCGCTTTCCAGCATCAACCGGCCCCGTTTGATTTCCTTCACCAACGGATGCAGGTGCGTGCCCCGGCGCTCGTCGCAGATCCAGCCGGTGATGCCGATGTGCAGATCCAGATCGAGGTAGCTGAACAGAGCCTTCTTTTCGCCGGTGAAGCAATGCACCACGGCGGCCGGCAATTGATCTCGGTAATCACGCAGGATTTCCAGCAGTCGCTGACTGGCATCGCGTTCATGCAGGAACACCGGCAACTGCAATTCGACCGCTATTGCCAGATGCTCTTCGAGAACCTTTTCCTGCTGTGGGCGCGGCGAGAAGTCGCGATTGAAATCCAGCCCGCATTCGCCTACGGCCACCACGTTTGGTTCTTTGAGCAAACTGCGCAAACGCTGCGCACTGTCAGCGTTCCAGTCGGTCGCTGCATGGGGGTGAATGCCGGCCGTGGCGAACAGCCGTTGAGCGGTTTCATCCAGTTTTTGGCACAGTTCAAGAGCCTGTTCACTGCCCTCGACATTGGTGCCGGTCAGGACCAATTGGCAGACCCCCGCGGCATACGCGCGGTCGAGTACGGCCTGGTGTTTGTCGGCAAAACTGGGGTTGGTCAGGTTGACGCCGATATCGATGAGTTGCATGGTGCTACCTCGGACCAAAGGCCGGAAAGCATATCAGAGCTGTAGATTTATAAGAAAAGCCAAGAACTACAACGAGTTAAAGCTGTCTCTTGATGCCGCGAGACAGGGCAGGGTGGTCAGGGTGCCATCACTGTGCCAGTCTTTCGCACTTTGCCAGCGCTCATGGCGCTCTGTTTCTGACGTTCGATTTCATGATTTTTTTGGAAGTCGGCCCAGTATTCTTTCCGGAGAGTGGATGATACGTCCCTCGGTTTTGCTACTGCTGTGCTGTTCGTTGCTGCTGCCCATGCCGGCGGTCGCGCGTCTGGCCGGGCCGCTGCAAGCCGTGCCAGCGGCCAAGGTGCGCGACCTGGCGGAGATTCGCAGTAGCCGGGTCTTGCGGGTGCTGGTCAACCAGAGCCGCAATAGCTCCGGCGAAGTTCAGGGCCAGGCTATCGGTGTCGAATACCACCGCCTGCGCGCCTTCGAGCAATACCTCAACGGCCAAGCCCGTGACGGTCAGGAAATCAGCCTCAAGATCATCCCCAAAGCCAAGGATCAACTGCTCGGCGCCTTGCAGCGCGGGGAGGGGGATCTGGTCGCACCCGGGGAGTTGCTCGATTTGCAGTCGGGCTTCGCGGTCAGCAGCAGTGAACCGCTCGCCAGCAATATCCCGTTGGTGCTGGTGGGGATCAAAGGCGAACGTCGTTACACCCGCGTTGAACAACTCTCGGGCAAAACCCTGGCGCTACCCAACGGCAGTGCAGCCGGGGACGCGGTGAGCCAGATCAATTCCAAACTGGCGCTGCACAAGTTGGCACCGATCACGATCGAGTGGGTCGATCCCAGTCTGGCCGTCGAAGACGTGCTGGAAATGGTTCAGGGCGGGATTTTTCACCTGACCATTGTCGAGCAACCGATTGCCGAGCGCTGGGGCAAGATCCTGCCCAAATTGCGCTTCGACAAGCAGGTGCTGATCAGCGAGCCGGGCGAAGAATTCTGGTTCGTGCGCCGCGATGCGTCGATGCTACGGGCAAGCATTGATCGTTTTCTGGCGACGTACAAAAAACCGTCGGACCAGGACGTGGCATTTCTGCGGATCTATCGGCGGCTGTACCAAGTGCACTATCCACTGGCCAAGGCCGACCGCCAGCGCCTGGAGAAAGTGCGACCGGTGCTGCAAAAGCATGCCGATGCCCAAGGCATGGACTGGTTGAACCTGGCGGCGCTGGCGTTCAAGGAGTCGGGATTGCAACCCAATGTCCGCAACAGTGGTGGCCCCACCGGCCTGATGCAAATCACCCCGTCTGCCGCCCAGCGAGTGGGGGTCAATAACATTCAGGACCTCGACGCCAATGTCCAGGCCGGGGCCAAGTACCTGGCCTTGATCCGCCGCAAGTTCTTCGCCAGCCCCCAACTCAACGAGCGTGAGCGCATGGCGTTTGTGCTGGCGGCCTACAATATCGGCCCGGAGCGGGTTCAAGGCATGCGCGCCGAAGCCCGGCGGCGCGGCCTGAACCCCAATCAGTGGTTCTTCCAGGTCGAGCGAATCGCCATGGAGCAGGTGGGCATGGGCCCCGTCAGCTATGTTAATAGCGTGAACAAATATTACTTGGCATTCGATCGTGAGAGGGAGTCGCTGGAGCCGCAGGGAGAAAAAGTTGTCTCTCGAAAATGATCAACTAAACTGATTGTTATGTCGCAATTATTGCGCTTTTAGCATCTGTTTTATCGATTAACATGGCGCCCAACGAACACACTCTCACTATGGATGACACAGCATGAGCTCACTGATCAACAAGGTACTGTTTACCCGCGCCGGTTTCGGCCTGACCGCCATACGGATTGTCGTCGGGATCATCTTCGCAGCTCACGGTGCACAGAAACTCTTCGGCATGTTTGGTGGTTACGGCATTGCCGGCACTGCGCAATACATGGAAAGCCTGGGCCTGGCGCCGGGACATCTGATGGCGATTCTGGCCGGCGGTACCGAGTTCTTCGGCGGCCTGGCGCTGATCATCGGCCTGCTGGCACGTCCGGCTGCACTGGGGCTGACCTTCCTCTCGCTGGTCGCCATTTTCTCGGTGCACATCCATAACGGTTTGTTCATGGCCAACAACGGTTATGAATTCGCCCTGGCCCTGCTCGGTGGCAGCATCGCGGTATTGATTGAAGGTGCCGGCAAGTTGTCGCTAGACCACGCCATCAGCGACTGACCGCTCTGGCTCAACGAAAAGGCCTGCATTGCGCAGGTCTTTTTTGTTGCGCGTCATTCTTGACACTGTCCGGTCAGCTTCTCTAGGATGTTGCCCATGCGCCGATTTAAACAGCTACTTGCGGGGCGCCAGGTAACTCAATCAGTTGCCGATAGAAGCTTGAAACAGGCTTCGAAATACCGCTAAAGCGCTGGTTCGGTGTTGCCTCTCACCTGCCATGCAGATTTTTGAGGCAGAGACACGACTCGATGAACGCACTTAGCCCCACAGTACGTCCCGCGCCGATCACGGCACATCTCACCCAGCGCAATCCAAAAATCCTGCTTGGCGGTCAACATCAGCCGACGCTTTTGCGTTATCTCGATGGCTGGCCACGTCGTACCGGCGGGCCGGCAGCGTTCCTGATCCAGTTTGTCGAAGACGGCGAATCCCTGGCTCGATTTGCCAGCGACAGTTTTGACCTGGCGGTGATTCAATCACCCAGCCTCGAAGACGCCCCGGAAATGATCAGGCAGTTGACCCGCGTTGCCCGACAAGGCCTGATTACCCGCCGCTGAGGTTCAAAGGTACTCGATCGCCACGATATACACGCATTGCTCACCGGTCGGTGTCTGGACACGAACTTCGGCGTCCAGCGCCTTGCCGATCAGCGCGCGGGCGAGCGGTGAGTCGATACTGATCAGCCCCAGTTTCAGGTCCAGCTCATCCGGCCCGACAATGCGGTAGCGCGACTCTTTGCCGTCCTCGTCTTCGATCGTGACCCAGGCGCCAAAATAGACCTTGTTCGGATCGCTGGGTTTTTCGCTGACCACCTTCAACGCTTCCAGCCGCTTGGTAAGAAAACGCACACGGCTGTCGATCTCGCGCAGCATCTTTTTGCCGTAGGTGTATTCCGCGTTCTCGGAGCGATCACCCTGAGCCGCGGCCTCGCTCACCGACTGCGTCACTTGCGGTCGCCGTACATGCCAAAGCTCATGAAACTCCGCCCGCATCCGCGCTTCACCTTCGGGGGTGATCAGCGCGGTGCCAGCGGGGCGGGGAGGGCGATAACGGCTCATGGCAACTTCTTGTAATGGAGAAGGTTCGAGTCTATCAACCCTCGCGCAACACTGTCAGGGGGCTGGCGTTCAACGCACGACGGGTACCGAACACACCTGCGCCGCCAATCAGCACCGCGCCGATCACAGGCAACACTAATAACCATGGATGCGGGTGCCACGGCAGGTCAAAAGCGTAGCGGTAAAGCACCAGGCTCACCAGTTCCGACCCGAGTGCCGCCAACAAGCCGCTGACCGCGCCGAGTAACCCGAACTCGATACGTCGGGCCTTCACTAGCAACCGCCGTTCGGCCCCCAACGCTCGCAACAGGGCGCCTTGGCGAATGCGTTCATCGAGCGTCGCCTGCAAGCCGGAAAACAACACCGCCATCCCCGCCGCCAGGACAAACAACAACACATATTCCACCGCCAGGGTGACTTGGGCGAGGATGCTGCGCAGCTGCTCCAGCAAGGCTTCGACTTGCAGAATGGTCACAGCCGGGAAGCTTCGCGACAGGTCGACAATCTGCTGATCATGACCGGCCGCCAGATAGAAACTGGTCAGGTAAGTCGCTGGCAAATCCTTCAAGGTGCCGGGCTGGAAGATCATGAAGAAGTTGGGCTGAAAGTTGTCCCAGTTGATCTCTCGCAAGCTGGTGACTTTCGCTTCACGATTGACCCCGCCCACGGTGAACACCATGTGATCGCCGAGCTTGAGCTTCAGGCTTTCGGCCACTTTACCCTCGACAGAAACGCCGGGAATCTCCTCGGGTGACTGTTCTGTCCACCAGTTGCCCGCCGTCAGCTTGTTCCCCGCCGGCAAGTCCGCTGCCCAGGTCAGGCTCAGGTCGCGCTGGATCGCTCGATCACCTGCCGAATCCTTGCTGACGATGTCCTGCACCGGCTCGCCGTTGATGCTGATCAGTCGACCCGGTACCACCGGGTAAAGCGGTGCGGACTGTGCCGACAGTTGGATCAGGCGATCCGTAAAGGCTTGTTTGTCCGCTGGCAGGATGTTCAACGCAAAGTAATTTGGCGCGTTTTTCGGCAGCTGATTCTGCCAGGTGTCCAGCAACTCGCCCCTGAGCAACGCGATCAGCGCCATGGATAGCAGAATCAGGCCGAAGGCCAAGGCTTGCCCCGCTGCGGCCAATGGATGACGCAGCAGCTGGCCCAGCCCGAGGCGCCAGGGCAGCGAAGCGCGGGCCAGCATGCGACGCAGGCTTTTCAGCAGCAGCAAAAGCAAGCCGCCGAGCACAAGCGCGGCGATCACGCCACCGCCGAGCAGGGCGAAGGTCAGCACCAGGTCGAGGCTCAGGCGCCACATGATCAGGCCGAGGGCGCCCAGGGCGGCGCCATAGACCATCCAGGTGCTGGATGGAATCGGCAGCATGTCCCGACGCAACACCCGCAGAGGCGGCACGCGACCGAGTGCGGCCAGGGGTGGCAGGGCAAATCCGGCCAGTGCAACCAACCCGGTGCCGATCCCGGCGATGGCCGGCAGCAGACCACCCGGCGGTACATCGGTCGGCAACAAATCATGCAGCAGCGCAAACAACCCAAGCTGTGCTAGCCAGCCGATGAAGGCGCCACTGAGGCTGGCGAGCAGGCCGAGTACCGTCAGCTGCAAACTGAACAGCACCATGGTTTCCCGGCGTGACAGACCCAGACAGCGCAGCAATGCGCTGGCATCGAATCGGCGCGTGGCGAAGCGCGTGGCCGACAACGCCACCGCCACACCGGACAGCAGCACTGCTACCAGGCTCGCCATATTGAGATAACGCTCAGCCTTGCCTAGCGCGCCGCCAATTTGTCGGTTGCCGTCGCGGGCATCTTGCAGGCGCTGGTTGGCGGCCAAGCCAGGTTTGATCAGTTGGCGATAGGTTTCCAGCGCTTCGGCTTTACCGCGCCACAGTTCGCGATAGCTGACCCGACTACCCGGTTGCACCACAGCGGTGGCGGCAAGGTCGTTGAGGTTGATCAGCACGCGTGGCGTCAGGCTATAGAAGTTGCCCGCCCGGTCGGGTTCGTAGGTCAGTACACGTGCCAGTTTCAGGGTTTTCATGCCGACGTCGATGCTGTCGCCGATCTTCAAATCCAGTGCCGTCAGCAGTCGCGCCTCAACCCAGGCCTCCCCGGGTTTCGGTCCGCCTCCGGGTACTTCCGGGGCGAAGGGCGCCGGGGCACTTTTCAGTTCGCCGCGCAGTGGGTAAACGTCATCTGCAGCTTTGATGCTGGACAGTTGTATGCCGTTGTCAGTGGCGATGACACTGGAGAACTCCACCACCTGAGCATGCTCGAGCCCCAGCTCCACACCGCTTTTGATCTGTTCGGGCCGTGCCGGTGAGCTGCCTTCGAGCAACAGGTCGGCACCGAGAAATTCGGTGGCGCGCAACATCATGGCGCCGTTCAGACGGGCGCCGAAGTAGCCGATGGCGGTACTCGCGGCTACGGCCACCAGCAAGGCGAAGAACAACACGCGCAACTCGCCGGCGCGGGCATCGCGCAGCAGTTGGCGAATGGCAAGACTGAACAGGCGCAACAGCGGCAGGCGTGCCATCAAGGCTCCAGAGGGGCGACCAGCAGGCCGGCTTCAAGGCGGATCAGGCGCCGGCAACGATGTGCCAGGCGTTCGTCGTGAGTTACCAGCACCAGCGTCGTGCCGCGCTCCTGGTTGAGTTCGAACAACAGATCGCTGATGCGCTCGCCGGTGTGGCTGTCGAGGTTGCCGGTGGGTTCATCGGCGAACAGCACATCGGGTTCGGCGGCAAACGCCCGGGCTATCGCCACACGCTGTTGTTCACCCCCTGAGAGCTGGCGCGGTGAGTGCGTCAGGCGCTGGCCCAGGCCGACCCGTTGCAGCAACTCGGTGGCACGTTCGCGAGCATCTTTGCGGCCATCGAGCTCCAGTGGCAGCATGACGTTTTCCAGGGCGTTGAGGCTGTCGAGCAACTGAAAGGACTGGAACACAAACCCGACATGCTCGGCCCGAATGCGCGCGCGTTGATCTTCATCGAGAGTGCTCAGCCCTTGCCCGGCCAGCGTGACTTCGCCGCTGCTGGGCAGGTCGAGCCCGGCGAGCAGGCCGAGGAGGGTGGATTTGCCGGAACCGGAGGCGCCGACGATGGCCAGGCTGTCGCCCTTGTTCAGTTCCAGGCTGAGTTCGTGCAGGATAGTCAGTTCACCTTCCGCGCTGGGAACCACTTTGCTGAGGTTCTTCGCGGTGAGAATGCTTGCGCCCATGGAGAATCCGATGCGTGTGTGGTTTTTGAGTGCTGGCCTGGCCTTGATGTGCATGGCCCAGAACGCAGCGGCGGGTACTGTCCTGATCGTTGGCGATAGTATCAGCGCGGGTTTCGGACTGGATACCCGCTTGGGGTGGGTCTCACTGCTGGAACAACGGCTCAAGAACGAAGGTTTCGACGATAAGGTGGTCAATGCCTCCATCAGCGGCGACACCAGCGCCGGAGGCCAGGCGCGCCTGCCTGCGCTGCTTGCAGAGCATAAGCCGGAACTGGTGATCCTGGAGTTGGGCGGCAATGACGGACTGCGGGGAATGCCTCCGGTTAATTTGCAACAAAACCTTGCTTCGATGATTGACAGCTCCCAAAACAGTGGTGCCAAGGTCTTGCTGTTGGGCATGCAGCTACCGCCCAACTACGGCGTTCGTTACACCGAGGCCTTTGCCAAGGTCTACAGCACGCTGGCGACCGAGAAAAAAATCCCGCTGGTGTCGTTTTTTCTTGATGGCGTCGGCGGCCATCCGGACTTGATGCAGGCGGACGGCATACACCCGGCGGCCGGGGCTCAGGACAAGTTGCTGGAAAATGTCTGGCCTACGCTAAAACCGCTGTTATGACGCTTTTCTAGGCGCGGGCTTTCGGCTAAGGTGGCGCCCCCGATTTGGAGCCCCCGATGCCGCGTCCTGCCTGGTCACTTTTTGCCTACCAACTGATCGAGCCTGACGAACAGCTGGATCTGTTCGCCTGCCAGGAAGTGCGGGTGCATCTGGTCACCCGTCAGCTGGAGCTGGGCGGCTCGGCGGATCGGACCTTGTGCGGCAGCCTGTTGCCGGCGCAGCCGCGTTGGTCGAGTGTCGACCGTCGGGTGTTCCAGGACCAGCGTCTGTGCTCGCTGTGCCGGGCCATTCTGGAATCGCAAAAACGCGGCACCTCGCCGATCTGGCCTGAACTGCGATTCGAGCTCTAGCGCATAAAAGGTAGCGTGCTATCGGCCGACTCCCCGAATTCAAGGGCGCCGGTGTACAATCCCGCTTTTACCCTTGTCGATCTGCGAAGGACTTTCCGGATGTTGCCGCGTTTACCTGCCGTCACCCGCTTCCTGTCTCTTGCCGCCCTTTGTGTGGCCGGTCCAGTTGCAGCATTGGAGTTTCCCCTGCCACCGCCCGGTGAAGACATCATCGGTCAGGTGCAGGTGATCAAGGCCAAGTACGAAGATACCTTCGCTGATATTGGTACCGCCTACGACCTGGGCTACACGGAGATGCTCGCGGCCAATCCGGGTGTCGATGCATGGTTGCCGGGCGCCGGTACCGAAATCATTCTGCCGACACGTTTCATCCTGCCGCCGGGACCGCGTGAAGGCATCGTGATCAACCTGGCCGAGTACCGCCTCTACTACTACCCCAAAGGCCGGAATGTGGTTTACACCTTTCCGCTGGGTATCGGCCGTGAAGGCTGGGGTTCGCCAATTGCTCACACCAGCATCACCGCGAAAACGCCTAACCCTACCTGGACCCCTCCAGCGTCGATCAAGGCCGAGCACGCCGCCGACGGTGATCCGCTGCCGAATGTCGTGCCGGCAGGCCCGGACAACCCGCTGGGGCCGTTCAAATTCACATTGGGCACACCGGGCTACCTGATCCATGGTTCGAACAAGAAGTTCGGCATCGGCATGCGCACCAGCCATGGCTGCTTCCGCATGTTCAACAACAACGTGCTGGAAATGGCCGGCATGGTGCCGGTCGGTACGTCGGTGCGAATCATCAACGACCCGTACAAGTTCGGTGTGAGTGCCGGCAAGGTTTACCTGGAAGCGCACACACCGCTGGATGACAAGGGCAACCCTTCGGTGGTCGACAAGCACACTGCGGTGATCAATGCGATGCTCAAGCGTGAGGACATTACCAACAACCTGCGCATGAATTGGGATGTGGTGCGCGACGTGGTCGCCGCTGAAGATGGCTTGCCGGTGGAAATCGCCGTGCCGAACACTGCCGCGCCAATGATGTCGAGTGCGCCGCTCGATCCACTGCAGTAA